>JAECRX010000085.1 GCA_016292335.1 Candidatus Sifarchaeum subterraneum
AATTGAGAAATAAAAAAATAGGCTTCGTTTTCCAGTTCTACAACCTTATACCTGTTTTAACTGCCCTTGAAAATGTTGAATTACCATTGCTTATGACGAAAATGAAGAAGAAAGAAAGGAAAGAACGTGCGAGAGATTTATTAGAAAAGGTTGGATTAGAGGACCGTGTTGACCATCTTCCACATCAACTGTCTGGTGGACAACAGCAAAGAGTCACAATAGCACGAGCACTCGTTAATAACCCTGCAATCGTCTTGGCTGACGAACCCACAGGTGATATTGATACGCGCACTGGGGATGAAATTTTGGAATTGATGCATGACTTGAATGAAACTACGGGCATGACATTCATTGTCATCACCCATGATCCAGCCGTTGCAGAGCATTGTGATAGACTCATTAGGATAATAGATGGACAGATTGCCACAGATAAGCCGATAGTATACGAAATACTGTCCATTAACCGATGAAGAACTCAGAGCATACAACGGTCTCACTGGGTATATCAGTGATTATAGATGTAGAGGATTGTCAGTATTGTTGTGGTGATCGCTCTATCGGATGGGGCGGTTTTTTATATTTTTCATAACTAACTTTATAATTTATTTAAGCTCTTATATCCTGTGAAGACATATGAAATAATTTACCGAAAAAAAGGGGGCTGCGTTTAAAGATGAGGCTGTTCTACAGGTTTAGATACCCCCGAAATAAACAACTGGATCTACTGGCACATATTTCCAAAAATCTTTACAACGCAGCTAACTACATCGTTCGCCAGGAGTTCTTTTAAAACGGGCTGTGAGTCAGGTATCGGGAAAGGAGTCTTCTCGGAGGTTTTAGATAAAATGGATACGATCTCGATTGTTGGACGGATTAAAGAAGGATTCAAGATCTGGAGAAAAGGATGGTTAAGCTTTATACTTGCAGAGATTTTACTGTCATTTGCTTTTACAATCTTCTTAATCCCTGCAATTGTGGGAGCCGCCAGTATTGCTGACTATTTTGGAGGGGGTTCCATATTTTCAGCAACTATATCAAGTTTTGCAGTAATGGTTTTAGGCATCGCCTTTAATTTTCTAATCGTAGGGACAATGTGCGGATTGGGAAAAGAACTTATTGAGATCGAGGACACAAGAGCTGAAAACACCCTGCATTATATCAAAAATTACGGCTTAAAATTTGCGGCAATAGGTCTCATAATCTCTGCCGTAGTTTTTGGACCGTTTATAGCTGTAGGCCTCCTCTTAACCTTCTTAAACATCTTAACCGTAACCTCCCTAAATATTGTGGAAGGGATTGCGTTAGGCATTTTCGCATTTCTTGTTGGCTTTTTCCTCTTTGTCCCTTTCAGTCTCGCAATACCAGCGTGTCTTATAGATGATATAGGAATCAAAGAATCAGTAGAAAACAGTTTTCAAGTTTTCAAAAAAAATCCAACCACCCTGATTGGATTGTTGGGGTCATTTGTGCTAATTTTTCTTGCGCTTTTCAGCCCACTTATAGGATTAATCGTAATGCCTAAAAACAACATTATACCGGTACTGGCAGTCGCTCTACCAATTTTTGGCGTGATAGCCTTCTTTGGATCTCTTTTTGTGCTTTTCCCTGTGATGTGCATCACCTTCACAAAGTTTTACTACGATTACTCCCCTCAAAAGAAGGATGTTTCTGAAGAGGAATCACCAATAAGATTGTTCTAACAAACCAAGATGAACGCTATCCAAGCGGATAAGCGACTTAGGAGAAGTTTTGAAATGAAACAGGTAATGGTTTTAAGAGATGTGAAGGCTTTGAAAGCACTCCTCAACAAGTGGCGGTCAAAAATATTACAACTCCTTACAGTCCAAGAGTATACAGTGCAACAACTAGCAAAGATGTTCGGGATCAATCCTGGCACAGTATACCACCACGTAAAAGTTTTGCAGAACGCAGGACTTGTTGAAGAAACCCGCACAGAAATCGAAAAAAACATCGTGATGCGTTACTATAAAGCAGTTGCAAGAGAGTTCAGAATTGATTTTAACAACATAGCAGGCAAAAATGATATAGATGTCACCCAATGGGTCAAAAGCCGTGTAGAAGGGCTAATAGACGCTTTAAAGGCTTATAACATCGACATACCGAAAGAAAACTATCCTGAGGCAGAAGGACTGATAACAAAATTCGTAAACCTTGAAAGCAAGATAAAAGAAGAGGTTGCGCCAAAAAACCCTGAAATCCTAAAAAACACAGACCCCTCCACAGTAAAAGACATCTTCTCCCTCATGGCCCTCTACTACCTAAACCAAAACGAACAATATACAAAATTAAGAGAAAAACTACTAAACTTCCTAAAGAAATATGAAACCACATGAAAATCGCAAATAGAATGTTCGAGAAAATGTTCGAAATGCGCTTAGACAACATCCTCTGAAATTTGAAAATTTGCGAGAGGCATTAGATCATATCAAACCACGATTACATATCGATCTCAACGTTTGGATCGATCACAGCGAACTTTTAAAAGATGCCCTCGTGCAGAAAAAAATCACAGAATTCTTAAGCTTGTGATATTAACTACGAATCTATGCTATGAAAATCAACTCCTCTTTGATTAGCCGGCCTTTTTTTGTTCTTTCAAAATATATATTTTCATTTAAAAATTAAAACATGATTTTCTTTTAAGTTCAGCAAAAAATGAAATATATTACAGATATTTTTTGAGAAATTGTCCTGTATATGAATCTTTTACTTGCATTAACTCTTCCGGAGTTCCTTGTGCTACAATATTACCGCCTTTGTCCCCTCCTTCAGGACCTAGATCTATGATATGATCTGCACTTTTGATAACATCCGGATTGTGCTCAATTACCACTACTGTGTTTCCTGCATCAACCAACCTTTTCAGAACATCAAGTAATTTTTCAATATCAAAAGTTGCTAGACCAGTAGTTGGTTCATCAAGCAAGTAGAGCGTATTACCAGTACTTACTTTTGCTAGTTCACGAGAAAGTTTCACTCTTTGTGCTTCTCCACCAGAAAGGGTTGGAGCAGGCTGGCCAAGCCTTATATACCCCAATCCCACGTCTACTAGCGTTTGAAGCCTTCTCTTAATCTTGGGAATATTTTTGAAAAATTCTAATGCCTCATCTACAGTCATCTGCAAGACATCGGAGATATTTTTCCCTTTGTATCTAACCTCAAGTGTTTCCCGATTGTATCTCTTGCCTTTGCAAACTTCACATGGCACCCATACAGGTGGTAAGAAATACATCTCGATCCAAATAAGTCCAGCGCCTCCACAGGCTTCGCATCTTCCCCCCTTTACGTTAAAACTAAATCTTCCAGGTCTATATCCTCTCATTTTAGCTTCTGGAGTTTTTGAAAATAATTCTCGGATATCCCCCCAAACTTGGGTATAGGTGGCCGGATTAGATCTGGGAGTTCTCCCGATGGGATCTTGAGAAATAAGTATTACTTTATCTAAATGTTCAATACCTTCAATATCATCGTGAAGCCCCGGTCTTTCACGGGCATTGTAAAATCTTTTTGCCAACCCCTTATAAAGAATCTCATTTATAAGACTACTTTTGCCAGATCCAGATACTCCAGTAATGCACGTGAACACGCCCAAAAGAATTTTCACATCGATATTTTTCAGATTATTTTCTTTTGCACCTTTTATGACAAGAAATTTTCCGCTGCCCTTTTTACGCGTCTTGGGTACTTTAATTTCCTTTTTGTGGGTCAAATATTGTCCAGTTATTGATTCTTCGCATTTCATTATTTCTTCAGGAGGTCCTAATTTGACAACATATCCTCCATGAACTCCTGCACCTGGGCCTAAATCAACTACATAATCTGATGTTTTAATTGTTTCTTCATCGTGTTCAACGACGATTAATGTGTTTCCTAAATCTCTGAGTCTTTTTAATGTAGTAAGTAATCTAGAATTGTCCCTTTGGTGCAAGCCGATAGTTGGCTCGTCTAGAATATAGAGAACGCCCACAAGATTTGAACCTATTTGAGTTGCCAAACGAATGCGTTGTGCCTCACCAGCACTTAACGTTCCTGCGTTTCTGTCTAGCGTTAAATAATTCAATCCAACGTCAAGAAGAAAATTTAATCTATTTCTCAATTCGTTTAATATTTCTTTGGCAATCCTCTCCTCTTTTTCAGTTAGGACCAAATTTTCAAAGAAATGGTATAATTGTTCAATGGACATTTCCGCAAGCTCAATTATTGACTTATGACCAACAAATACTGATAAACTTTCTGGACGCAATCTTTTGCCGTCACAAGAAGGGCATAAACTATTGCTCATATATTTCTCAATTTGTAATCTAGACGCATCCGATCTGGTCTCTCGATATCTACGTTCCATATTTGGAATTAGCCCTTCAAATCTCTTCTCAAATTTATATTCCCATCCCTGTCTATTTGAGCGAGATCCTTTGAGATGAAATTTTATTTCTTTATCTGACCCGTATAATATAATTTTCTGAAATTTTTCTGGTAAATCTCCAAATGGGATATCTTGGTAATCCAATCCTAGTCCAAAATAATTTGCAATGGCATTTATCATTTGAGCATAGTATGAATACGAAATGCTGCTAAAAGGCCTTATTGCTCCTTCATTCATGGATAATCGTTTGTCTGGAACAACCAATTCTGGATCGATTTTCATCATAGTTCCTATTCCTTCGCATTCAAAACAAGCCCCGAATGGGCTGTTAAATGAAAACATTCTTGGAGTCAAGTCTTCTGGAAAATTCACTCCACACTCAACGCAGGTTAACTGTTCACTAAAAAGTAATTCCATTTGTTCCCCTTTCGGATTTGCAACCACATCAATTAAAACGGTGCCCTCTCCCCAATTAAGAGCTGTTTGGACAGAATCTGCTAATCTTTTATCAATATCTTCCTTAATAATTAATCTGTCAACTATTATTTCGATTGTGTGTTTTTTATTCTTTTCCAGTAAAATTTCTTCACTTAAGTGATGTATTTCACCGTCAATTCGAGCTCTTGCAAAACCTGACTTGCGTATGTTATCTAAGATTTTTTTGTGTTCTCCTTTACGTCCACGAACAACAGGAGCTAAAACTTGTATTTTTGTTCTGTCTTGTAATTCTAAAATTTGATCCACAATCTGATCCACCGTTTGACGAGTGATTTTTTGACCGCATTTATAGCAATGTGGTCCCCCTATTCTCGCGAAAAGTAATCTTAAGTAATCGTAAATCTCTGTAACGGTACCTACAGTAGATCGTGGATTTTTACTAAGTGGACGTTGCTCGATGGCAATAGCTGGAGATAATCCTTCAATATATTCAACGTCTGGTTTGTTCATTCGTCCCAAAAATTGTCTCGCATAGGCGGATAATGATTCAACATATCTTCTTTGACCTTCGGCGTAAATCGTATCAAAAGCTAAAGAAGATTTACCCGATCCACTAATTCCGGTTATTACTACTAACTTGTTCCTAGGTATTTCTACATCAATGTTTTTTAGATTATGTTCGCGGGCACCTTTGATGATAATTTTATCTTCTGTCATTTTCTCTCTTAACTTTCTATTTTGTTGAAATTATTCAGTGGTACTTCTAAATTTTTGGCTTTAAACCTTTCTTTGATCGATTCTTCTTAAGATTTCTTTTACTTCAGTAAATAAGCGATAACAGAGCCAAATACTATGCTATCTTCTAGGATTTTCACTTCATGGAATAGCTTGAGCTCAACAAGCCATACGTAAGATTCTTAAAAAGTAAGTATTCCACTCAGCTATTTGAAATATAAACGTAAAAAAATAAAAATTTTTAGCACCTTTCCTTTCTCATCAAGTTTTTCATTATTTCCCTAAACTTTTTTGCATTTGAAATAAAGTAACATAAGAATGGATTTCACAGGGGAAAAACCCTGCTTTGGGACAAAAAAACTTAATAATTACTTAAAATTAAACTAGGCGATCTCTGAATAAATTCTACCGCTCTCGTATCATAGGACTGCCACACTTAGAACATTTTAATGTATTACACGGTACTCCTCTTTGATGTGGAACTTTATACCCGCAATTCGGATTGATACAAACACATTGACCTCCAGGTCCTGGACCAAAAACACCCATTCCACCTCTTCCACCGCCTCGACTGATCTCTTCCATCTCCAAGAACAATTTTTCCTACTTCTATAAAGCTGGGGGTTTTCTTCCACAAAAATAAATAAAAGAAAAAGTTTAGTCTTATAAATCTTTGGCTACATCATCTAGGCCTAATTTAATCAATTTTTCTTTACTCGGCTTGCCATTTTCGAAGTCCCAATCCATATATTCGAAGAACTCTCTACCTTGAGTTTCCACATCAAGGGTTATATTTTTAAGCGGTCCTGATTTTAGTGGTGGTCTACCTAGAACTCTATCAGGTAGTTTGTGGTCTGTTGGCTTAAAACCTTCACGTGCATTAAATGCTTGCCTAATACACGAGATTCCTTCACCACATGTGAGAAGATCTGAAAAAGTCATATTCCATCCAGTAATAGCGTTTACGAAATCATGATGCATTGGTATTTCTTCAGTGGGATTGATTATAGCGAATATCATAAATATACACATTCCAAGTGCACTAACAACATGATAGTATTTTTCCATTATCCCATGAGTTTTTCCTTTTCCGTGAGGGGGGTATACATCAGTTACAGGGGGTATTTCGACATCAGGAAGTCTGATATCGTTTCCTATGCTTCTTTCGTGAAATACTGCTGAACCTTGAGTATGTCTTCCTGGTGTAGCATTATAGGCATATACAGTTCCATAGGAGGGAGCAAAGCGGGGATCATGCATGGGTAGTTCTTCTCCGCCCACATGCATTGCATACTTTTCCGAGCCTTTTCCAATTTTTTCAGATGCGACTTTTACTCCATCGGCTAAAATATCTCCAAATCCATCCCGGTTGGCTATTTTTTCTGTCATTTTAACAATTGCTTCTGAATTTCCCCATGTTAGTTCGATTCCCTCTGTATCTCTTTTAGTAATGAGGTTGTTTTCATAACATTCAATTGCAAAAGCAATCGTAGTACCCGTTGAAATGGTATCCAGCCCATAACGATTGCATATGTCGTTAATATAGATAATTGACTCTACATTATCATTTAAGCACAGGATACCAAATGCAGCCAAAGTTTCGTATTCAGGTTTATGACCTTCAACAGCATAGGGACCGCTTTCAACTTTCACCTTTCCTCCACAAGCCATAGGGCAACCATAACAAGCATAACGTTTCGTTTGGTATTTGATTACATTTTTATTACTGATTTTATAGGCAGTTGGAAAATCTTCTTCTCCAACTCCCTTCCAATTCTTAACTGGTGAATCACCTGAGAATGCTAAACGGGCTGTTCCGCCACAGGTTCCATATAGTTGAAAGCGCTGGAAAAAGGGACTCTCCTTTACAATTTTGATGAATTTATTTCTCATCTCAATAAGTTTATCATTATCTGCTATTGGAACTTCTTTTGTGCCTCTAACTGCAATTGCTTTCAAATTTTTCGATCCCATAACAGCGCCTAAACCAGATCGTCCAGCAGCCCGACCTTTGTCGTTTATGATGCAAGCGATTTTTGACAATTTTTCTCCTGATGGACCAATAGAGACGATTTGGATTCTTTGATCTCCAAGAGTTTCTTTGAGAATATTTTCAGTTTCGTTTGTATCTTTACCCCAAATGTTTGTAGCATCTTCAATCTCTATCTCTCCATCATGTATCCAAAGATACACTGGTTGCTTTGATCTACCATAGAAAAATACAGCATCATAACCAGCGAATTTTAGTTCTGGGCCAAAAAAACC
>JAECRX010000086.1 GCA_016292335.1 Candidatus Sifarchaeum subterraneum
ATCGATTGATAGGATCGCGTTTTAAAATAAATTTTATTGTCAGCTCCATGTCCACTAATAGAATTGAAATCAACGGGGGAGAGAGAGAAAAAAATTATTAGTTTATATCCTGGTAAATGTCGCGATTCATCTACCCCCTAAAGGGAGGAAGCATTCTCGCTCGAATTCTGTAAGTTTTATTTGAAACGATTTGAACGCGGAAATAAATTCTCGAAAAATGAGTTTGTGGGATACAATCTATATTGTAGGTTCTTTACATTACTTTTTCAAACGTTCAATTTCGTCCAGCAACGGTTGAGAAGGGTACAAATTATTTATCTTTTTTCCATATCTTTATATGAACCGTGGTAGGTCCTTGATCTTAAGTCATTTGTTCGAAAAGATTCTTTACTTCAGGAATACTGAAAATTATTGGAAAAAAAAAGATTTGCAAGATTAAAATGATAACAACACCGATTGAGATTCCTGTTATCAACTTTTGTTTATCGCTCAAACTCAATAGAAAAATATAGACAGCAGTTATTGTCATTAGTATATGATTCAATTGAGCTTGTAGCATGTATCCACTCCAACTAAAAATGAACAGTCCTCCAAATCCAAAATACAACAACAATGGAGTAGCAATATTCATAAGAACTTTGTTTCGCATGAGTAAAGCAATGATAGTCAGAAATTGGGTTGGAGCACAGATGTTCAAGAAAAACCAGTAGTAAACTGGAACACCAAGAAACACCAAGAAAACAAATGTCGAAAAGACTGCATTGATTAAGTTCAAAGTTATTAAAATCCACGTAAATTTATTCGATTGTAAAAATTCTTTCCAATTCATAAATACACTAGGCTTATGAACAGATTTTTCTATTTCTGTCATTTCTTCTTTTAACTCCTTTTCCAGTTTTAAGAAGTTGATAGTTAGTTTAGAGTTTTCGATAAAGGATTTTTGAATTTTTTCAAAACTTATATCAGCGATGAAAACTGAATGCTCATCGTAACCGCAGGCTAAAACGTAATGAGCAGCAAAGTGAAACTTAATAGGAAAGTAATCTAGATAATAACTATCAAGTTTTAGTCCTGTGGGGATACCTGATTGTTTTTCAAGAATATTTCCCCTAAAGTCTATGGCGAAAAAGAAGAAGCTTTCAATCCTCTTTATTGAGGGGGGTGTTTTTCAAGTTTCATGTCTTTCAAGAATCTTCCCTTTAGGACATACCTCAAGTAAGAGGATCTTATCATCCATTTGTTTTATTCAGAGTCAAAATTAGAATCTGCAAAAGAAGTAAAATTGGCTTGGCCCTTGTTGTTGTTTTATTAATTTCTGTTTCTCTTTAACAAGATTGGGCAATTCCACAACTTTTATTTCTTCCCAACTCATGAGATATGAATCTTCCAACCCTCAAATTCTTTTTCAAGAATCTTAAGAGCTTTTTGTTTGATTTTTTCTTTTATCAATTCGTATTCCCGAAGTGTTTTTGGTTTGTCCATTTTCTCATTTTTAAGAGAAATAAAGAAATAGCCAGAAATCATCTGTTTCTCGCCTCCAATCTGTCAAATGCTGTACCTTTCTTTCAAGCCTCTTTATATGACGTTTTTGTTTTTCAACTTTTGATTACGCCATATAGTTGTTATTTATATATATTCCTATTTTTTGTGCCCCGTCTATTTTAATGTCGCCTAACGTTTTTAGAGTATCTGAAGTCCAGCCGTAAGTCTGGATTGTTGAAAGTGCAACACATCGAAAGCCCGATACACTCTGTTATACGCCGTTGGCTCATTCATCTTCTCAACCAAATGTTTTCTCGATCCAACCTCTAATTTCATCCCTTATACGTCTAAAACCACTCAATATTTCATCTTCGCTTCCTTCAAACTTGGAAGGATCTTCAAAACCTTTATGATAATATTTCACTCCTCCAGGAAAGAAAGGGCATGTCTCCTTTGCCTGGTCACAAACCGTAACTACATAGCCAAAGTTCATTGCAAGAAATTCATCAACACTCTTTGAGCGATGTTCTGAAATGTCAATACCAATTTCTGCCATTACCTTAACAGCATAAGGGTTTACGCTCGATGGCTCAGTTCCTGCGCTATATACCTCATAACGGTCATCATATAAAGCGCTTAACAGACCTTCTGCCATTTGAGACCGAGCCGAATTGTGAGTGCAAATAAACAAAACTTTTTCTTTGTTTGCATTAAATTTCATCAGTTCATCACCTATTACTATGATGTATAACGTACTGCGTATTTGGAAGTGATAAAAGCATTTGCAGGAGCTTAACGAATCGCAAACACGTTTTTAGGAGAGATGATGGACTTCCATTTTACTCTTTTCTTGTAGGATACATATTCATTTAAATACGTTTCATTACAACCCTATTCAATTAGCTCCCGCTTTTGATATATTCTTCACATTGAGCAATTCCAACATTTTATTTACGTCTGTTGTTGGCAGTTGGCAAGAATAGTTAAGACAGACATAAGCCGTTGCTTTGCCGTTGATACTCGATTGATATTTGGTAAACTCTGCAATGCGAAAGATATCAGGTGATTCCTGTTCTGTTGGGTTAAGAATCACTATCTTGTTGGGCAGAAATTGTGTTCTGAGGGCTTTTAACATATCTTTTGTGTCTTTTTCCTTTGAGTTACCAGCAATGACCACCTCGTAAGAAGGCCCTACCCCAAAATCCACTGCAACCATCAATTGGGCATAAGCAGATGGTGATTGTTTGACAATACTTGAAAGAGCACGCCCAATTTTGACTGCCTTCTCATCGAAATCAGAGTTTGCTGTGATACGGCCCAAACGAAGCAAGTTCAGCATTGCTACAGAGTTGCTGGATGGAATTGCACCGTCATAAATCACTTTCGGGCGATGGAGAAGTTCCTCACCGTCGTCAGGCGTGAAATAAAATCCACCTCCCTCATCGTCCCAGAAATGTTTTAACAAATCATTATTCAGATCCAGGACATTTTGAAGGTAACTCACATCAAAGGTGGTTTCATACAGTTCTATCAATCCCCAAATCAAGAAAGCATAATCATTTACATTGGCGGATACTGCAGATTGACCATCTCGATAGCGATGCAAAAGCCGTCCATCTGGTTTGCGCATATTTTTAAGAATGAAATCCGTAGCACGTTTAGCGGCCTCCACATACTTCGGCTCATCAAAGACTTGTGCTCCTTTAGCTAACGCAGCGATCATCAGACCATTCCAGTCAGTTAGAATTTTATCATCTTTATGAGGATGTATACGTTTTTCACGTATATAAAATAGTTTTTGCCGGATTTTTTCTATACGCTTTCGCAGATCTTGCTCGGGTATTTCCAGGTCAAAGGCAATATCTGTAAGTGATTTTTTTAGATGCAAAATATTCGAACCGGTTCTCTTCCCAGTTACTTCCTCTCTGAAATTGCCAGCCCTTTCAATGTTAAATACCTTAACGATTAAATCAGCTTCTTCTTTTTCGAGTATTTGGTGGATCTCTTTCACTGTCCACAGATAAAATTTCCCTTCTTCACCTTCGCTGTCAGCATCCTCAGCAGAATAAAAACCACCTGTTGGTGCCGTCATAGCATGTAAAACATAGGTGAAAATCTCCTGTGCAGTCTTTCCATATTCCTCTTTTCCGGTTGCTTGATAAGCCTCCATGTAGGCCATTACCAACATAGCCTGGTCGTAGAGCATCTTTTCAAAATGTGGCACAAGCCATTTGGAATCGGTGGAATAGCGATGAAATCCAAGACCAATGTGGTCAAAAATGCCGCCAAGACGCATAGATTGAAGAGTTTTTTCAACCATCCAAAGAGCTTTCTCATCACCTGTACGCTTCCAATAACGAAGCAAGAAAAGAAGGTTGTGAGGGGTCGGGAACTTTGGAGCGCTGGTAAAACCACCATAATGTTCATCAAAGCGTTGGACAAGCGCTTCATACACAAGCTTCAGTATGTTTTCCTCCAGTTCTTCGCCTTGCGAATCATACGACACTTGCCTAAGTGCAGAGGTGATTTTATTGGCTGTGTCTAACACATCATCATGGCGTGACGTCCAAATCTCTTTGATACGGAGCACCAATTCCAGCATACCGATTTGTCCAAAACGAGTTCTCTTCGGGAAATAGGTTCCCGCAAAGAAAGGTTTTTTGTCAGGTGTCATAATGATGGTGAGCGGCCATCCACCTCTACCTGTCATCATCTGGCAGACAGTCATATATATATGATCTATATCGGGGCGTTCCTCCCGATCCAATTTAATGGAAACAAAAACATCATTCATCAATTTAGCTACTTCTGGATCTTCAAAGGACTCATGCTCCATTACGTGACACCAGTGACAGGTAGAGTAACCAATGGATAGAAATATGGGTTTATTCTCCTTTCGAGCCTTCTCAAATGCTTCCGGCCCCCATGGATACCAATCTACTGGGTTGTATGCATGTTGAAGTAGATAGGGGCTTTTTTCGAATATAAGCCGATTGGGGCGTCTATTAGCCTTATTTGATTCAGATTCATTAAACAATGCCATAACCTCAAGCAATCATTATTATCGTAAGTGATCATACTTTTATGAGATTCATACTACCCTCTCGAGTAGGGTGGCATGCATCTTCAATTCATCTAAGTCAAGGAGGGCGATTTAATAAACTTGTTTATATCCGCAATAGTGTTTATATCATTCTAATTTGGACGTATGTGCGGCATCTGTATTTGGTTGTATTCCATTGAATACTGATATTTCAATGTAATTTCTAGGCATCACATTAGATGTAGAGTTGATGTCATTAATCTGCATCCGAGTTGTTTAGACCACGATCTAGAATCCCACACAACTTTCACTCGACATCAACAAATATCCATCAACCAATTAAAGATGAGACTGTTGATGTTATGTTTGTATTTTTATCCGAGAAGAAAAGAAATTCGTTAAAGACGCTTAAATGTCCTATATCAAGAATAAAATACGCGGTTACATTATTTCCTTGTGTAGTTGCATTATATGGCAGTATAGTTGCACTTCATGCTTGTATTCACAATTTTATTTTTTGAAAGTCATCAGTGCAGTCAAATCTTCCAATATCAATATAGTTGCCTTTTTATCTAACGGTATATTGTCATTACCACATTTAGGAGAGTATATACATGCAGGACAGCCATCTTCACATTTACAGTCTCTCACAAGTTCATAGGACATTTTGATTATCTCAGCAAGCAATTTAAATGCTTTTTCAGTTAGCCCTATTCCTCCTTCAAAACCATCGTAAATGAAAACTGTTGGCTTCATAGTATTTAAATGATTCGGAGCTGCTAACCCGCCTATGTCCCATCGGTCACACATGACATGGAACGGCATTATACCGATCATAGCATGTTCTATGCCGTGCAAGCCCCCATCGAAATCTAGTTTTTTGTCTTTTACCTTTTTTATTATATCTTCTGGAATTGTAAACCAGAGTGCCATTGTTTCAAAGTTCAGAGGGGGTAGATCTAGTGGTTCTACACCGATTACACTACTGTATTTCATAATTTTATATTCAAAATATTGTTCGCTCACATCCACATCGCCAAATGAAACATTAAAGTCATCTATCTCTTTCTTTTCAATCTCCTCTAAAATTTCAATATCTACAATCTTCATAGCTGCAGTATAATAATTCACATCTTTCTTTTTGACCTGAACGATCAAATTTTTTAGATCCAAATCTTCAACAATGTATGTTTCGCCTTGGTGAAGTAAGACTGCACCTTTATGAGCCTCTCTATATGCTTGGTTTCGATCCATAGTTTCCAGTAATTCGTTATCACAGACTACCTTGAAAATTTCAGATGAGATGTTGTCAAGTTTTACCACATTTACAACTCTTGCCTTTCCTGAATACACCCATCCGTTTGGTGTTTTCTGAAGTAGTTTATGCCCCTCTAGCGAATTCAAAATATCTTTGCAGTTTTCGCCAAAATAGATTTCATCATCATCTAATTTAATGGGTAATTCTGAAGCTGCACACAAAATTTGGCCAGTGACTATATATGGGTTTGAAAGGTCGACTATTGCGTGCTCATGAGATTTATCGAAAAATATCTCTGGATGGTTCATAAAATACTGATCCAAGGGGTTCTGGAAAGCAACCAAAACAGCTATTGATTCATCAATACCTCTTCCAGCCCTTCCTGCTTGTTGCCATGTGGATATAATAGTTCCAGGGTAGCCAGAAATTATTACACTATCCAATGAGCCGATGTCTATTCCTAGCTCCAATGCATTAGTTGAGGTTACGCCTCTCAGGAAACCTTGCTTCAATTTGTTTTCGATTGCTCTTCTTTCCTCTGGAAGATAACCTGCTCTATATGCAGTTATTTTCTCTACAAGATATGGATCAGACTCCTCAAGTTCGGCTTTAGACCATAGGGCAATTAATTCAGCCATTTTTCTAGAAACTGTAAAGCATAAAGTCTGAAGATTATTTTTAACAAACAGCAAAAACAAGCTTTTAGTCTCATTATGAGTTGTGAGGGTTGCTGTACCATCAAAATAGGGATTATAGAAAATAAAATATTTTTTACCTTTTGGAGAACCATCTTCTGCGATCAACTCGAAATCAAGCCCTATTAATTGCTTTGCAAATTCTAGTGGATTAGCAAGTGTTGCTGACGATAAAATGAACTGAGGATCAGAACCATAGAAATAACATATTCTTCTTAATCTTCTAATCAAAAATGCAATATTTGAACCAAACACTCCTCTGTATTGATGTGCCTCATCTATCACTATGAACTTTAAGTTGTTGAAAAATTTCTGCCATTTATAGTGCCATGGCAAGACTTGATGAAGTTCATAGGGATTGCTTATTATAATTCTTGATTTCTCTCTTATTTTCGGTCTTTTATCCCTAGGAGTATCGCCATCATATATCGCAGGATTTACACATATCTTGGTTAGAGTTTCCAATTCTTTTATTACCTTCAGTTGATCGTTTGAAAGTGCTTTGGTAGGATAAATATAGAGAGCAGTCGTATTTTTATCCTGATACAGTCGTTCAAAGATTGGAATGTTAAAGACAAGAGTTTTTCCTGATGCTGTTGGAGTCGTTATAATGACATTTTTTCCATCTTTTATGCTATCCATTGCCTTACACTGGTGGCTATAAAGTCTAATATTCATTTTTGCTAAATAATCTTTAATAGTGGCAGGCAGTTCCTTTTTCAAGTCTCCATAGATGGCGTTTTGAGGTGGAAGAGCCTGAATATGAGCTAAACGTTCTCTATAATTAGGATCTTGCTTCAGTGAATTTATTAACCTGTATATACTCAATACTATAGCCACTCCTCCCACAATCTAGAGAAAATGTTTGCTAATGTGATTAGATCCTGTTTATTGTGCTCAATTATGGGAACTAACGGGCCTGGATTCTTAGTTATCAAATAGGTTTCATAAAATTCAGGGACTAAGGTATTTGGCACATCGCCTCTCCTTTTGAGTCCAAACAGATACTTTTCTAAAGTAGTTAATCTACAGTTAGGTAATCTCTCTTTCCACGCACGTCTTGAGAAGTGAAGTAAGTCAACGTTGAATTTTTCAATGTCTGCCCTCATTCTGTAATATGCAACACGTTCTCGCATATATGGAATATCAAAGGTTCGTCCGTTAAATGTTACTAATGCTATATTTTCTCTGAAATGAGATAGGGTAGCAGCTAATGCCCCTGTTTCTTCTGAAATATCACGTAATAGATATTGATTGATTAACATCCGGTCCTCTGAAATATGAGCTATACCGAATAATATGATAGGTCTTGTAAATAACCCTAATGTCTCTATATCGAGAAAAACAAAATCTTCTTTATCATAAAGTCCTGATGCATATAGCATCAATGGATGCGACTTTGGACACCTTTGTCCAATCCAATCAATAATATTGCAAATGTCATATTTGTTAAAGATGTTCAAAAACTCTTTAGCTTTATTTCCGAATCGCGGATGTTCAGCAAGGTCTTCAATTGTTTTATATCCTTCTTCTTTTAAACGCCGTTCAGTTACCTCTCTAATACCATAAATTAATTTAAGATCGGATAATATTCTTCTTCTTATTTCCTCCGGATCTGGCTTTGTTAAATCGACTTCGTCATGATATGATAGATGATAACAGGCGCCCATTTTCGTTCTAATTACTTCACCGTTAAGTACATCTTCAATGTCTTTTCCTCTATACCTTTCCAACAATTTTTGTTTCAATTTCTGGGCTTCTCGATATTCAAAATCGACTATATACGAGGGTATGAACTCTGTCTCAATTACTTTATCTTCTTTGGTAATCTCATATTCTTTTACTTTATCTACGCTTTCTCTCCATCTTCTACCTATTCTATCAGAGATTTTTCCCATATTGTTCTTTGTCCTCCTGTCTACCCCTCTAATTGCTGTTTTTATCGTATCCCCTGTCCACTGAAATCTGATTACGTATAATATCATCTGTCAGATATGTGAACTACCCCGACCTTTCGGAGGGGGCTTCCTGATTCATCCATCTCCTAACGGAGCATGTCCAACAGGCTCTACGGGCAGTTCCTGCCCTGATTTAAAATATGATTTCAATAATTTAGAGTATGATTTCAATATATTAATAGCTGCATTGAAATCTCTATCTATTATGAGTCCACAGTGAGGACATCTATGAATTCGTGTCGAAAGTTTTTTGGGAACAACATTCGCACAATTACTACACCGCTGTGTTGTTCCTTTCGGGTCGACAAGTTCTACCCAAGTACCAGCTTCCTCCGCTTTGTATCGGGTAAAAC
>JAECRX010000010.1 GCA_016292335.1 Candidatus Sifarchaeum subterraneum
TCATGCGGAGAAGCATAATGAATGGTTTTTTCTAGATTTTTTTCGGTCAGTCGATAGATCGTTCCAATTTTTTCTCCAGTTTGAATTGCATCAATCAAAATAACCTTCTCATATCCCAAAATAAGATCTAGTAGGGATAGTCCTGCAAAACTTGCATATTTAACGTCAATATTTTTGTTTCTTTTTTCTATTTCTTTGGCTATTCTTATGCCAATTCCATCATCGCTTAATATCTCGTTTCCGAGTCCTAAAACTAATAATTTCACTGGTTCTTAAACCTCTTGATGTTTCGTTTCAAAAAAAGAGAGAAGAAAAAATTTTGTTATAGCTTATGTTTTAAATTCATAAGATGTTTGAATGGGTTTATTCAGGCTTATTATTGAAATCTCAGAGATACTGTGACAATCTTTTAATTAAGTTCTTGTCACTGTCGTATATTTTAACTTCTAAGGGCGTTTGGCCGGGTAATGCATGCGTTCCACATGCAAAACAGGGATCGTAGGCTCTAAAAGCCATCTCTACCATGTTCAAAAGACCATCGTTAACCTGACCGTTTTTGATTAATCCTTTGGCGGCGTCTCTGACTGACATACAAATCGCTGCATTATTCTGCACGGTTGCGACTATGAGATTGACTTTGGTAATCATTCCATTTTCATCGCTCTGGTAATGATGATAGAGTGTTCCTCTCGGAGCCTCGACAACGCCAACTCCTTCATCTGGTACATTAGGCATGTTTCTTATGTTTTCGCTGGTGATATCTTCATCTCTACTGAGTTGCAAAGCATTTTCAGCGGCATACAACAGTTCGATCAGCCTGGCCCAATGCTGGGCGAGTGTTTGGTGAACTGGTTTTCCTCCTAATGTTTCATACATTTTTGCATACTCTTCATTCGCTAGTGGTGTTGTCATTCCATCGGCAGCGTTTAGCCTTCCTAATGACGCAACCCGGTAAATCCCGCTATCTATTCCTCCAACGAATCCCTTCCACCCAACATCTTTGAGATATGGAAACTTCAAATACGACCAAGGTTCCACTCTTTCCCTGATAACATCGAGATAATCTTGTGCATCAAATTTCACGTATTCTTTTCCATTTGGATCTACTACACGTATTTGTCCGTCATAGAAGTTTACATTGTTGTCTTTATCGACCAAACCCATGTAATATGTTTGCATTGTATAAGCGTCACTTAGAATCAAATCTAAATAGGCTGTATTTTTCAAAACAATGTCATTGAAAAGTTCCAGAGAAAACATGGAGAAATCAACACAAGATTCTGCCATTTTCTCAATTTCTGCTCTCTCTTCTTCAGTGAGTCGTTTGGACATTCCACCTGGCAATCCACACACAGGGTATGTTGCTCTTCCACCGATTATGGCTTGAATTTTCTGTGCAAAAGATCTATGTTGAATCACCTTCTTTCCAATTTCAAGTCCTACCTTTTTTACGATGCCCAGAATGTTTCTTTCTGCTGGTGGAGCATCGGGCCCAACAACGAAATCGGGTCCCGCCAAGGCGTAAAAGTGTGCTATATGACTGTGCATCATATGTGCTGAATACATTAACTTTCTTAATTTTTTAGCTGGTAAAGGAGGATCTACATTAAATAGAGCATCCAAAGCCTTTGTTGAAGCCATATGGTGAGCTTCAGGGCACACTCCACATATTTTCGGGGTGATCACTGGTAATTCTTCTGCTGGCCGTCCTTCACAGAACTTTTCGAATCCTCTCAACTCGGGTACTTGAAGATAAGCATTTTCCACGTTTCCGTCATCATTCAAAAAGATTTCTATCTTTCCGTGTCCTTCCAATCTTGTGATCGGATCGATCGTGATTTTCTTAAAAGACACTTATTCTTCCTCCTTCATGATTTTTCTATTTATATATCCAACTGGGAGCGAAAATCTATAAAACGTACCGACTGGATCTGGTATTCTTTTGATAACTTCTTCGATATCCTCCCCTACGGGGTTTAGAATTGAGGCTACAGCACTTAATAGCTTGGCTCCCAAATCTTCTACTCCATCTGTGGGCCCCATGCACCCACGACAAGGCATGTTTACACTCGGACACGCAGCTTCACAACCTGCTCTGGTGGCTACTCCTGCACAGAGTATCCCCTGTTCTAGTAAACATTTTTCTGGATCAATGATAACCTCGTGAGGGCGTTTTATCTCTTTGATTTTTTTATCTTCTTTTGTTTTTGGGCATTCATCACAAACAGTTTTTGTTGGTGCTAATACGGATCCTTTAGGAGGCAAATTACCACTAGCAATTGCATCTATCGCATTTGCAATCAACGGTACGGGTGGTGGACATCCAGGTAAATAGTAGTCTACCTCCACCACTTGATCTAAGGCTTTAACTGTATCAAAAAACTCAGGAAGTGTTAATTCACCTTCCGCTACTTGTGTGCTAGTCTGTGGAGTTACAAAATCCGGGTTTTCTGTCGATTGTGTTTCCTTATATACCCTCTCGAATACTCCTTTTCTATCTGACATATTTGCCAGTCCAGGGACTCCACCAAAGCACGAACAAGCTCCAAATGCAACTAAGACTTTTGATTTCTGCCGCAGAAGTTTTGCAAGATGTTCATTTTCTGCATTTCTCACTGCACCATTATAAAAAGCTACATCAATGCTCTTATCTTCCATCTCTTCGACATCTTTGTATTTAAAATCCGTTGCGATTGGCCATAAAACAATGTCTGCGATTTCAGCAACTTCCAAAATTTTTTCATCTATATCTAGTATTGCTGTGCAACAGCCGCCGCAAGTTGCGCCCCAATAGAATGCAAATTTTAACTTTTCACTCATCAAAGGTTCACCAAATTTCATTTTATTAAGGTATAAACTTATTTTCCAACTTTTCCAAGCTTTCCTCCTCTAATCTGGCCTCAAATTTGCACAGATCTGAGAAAACGAATCTTAGTTTCTAAATTTTTGGTAATTTTTCTTTTCTGATTTTATCTCTTTTTTATCTCAATGGGTTTGGACCTAGTTTCTTTAGTTCACTGACCATATTATTGACCATGTTTGCGAATCGCTCACCTTCACTGGCTGAGACAAAGTCCATTTTTAGTCGTTCAGGTTCCAAACCCAATTGTGCAATAAGTTCCTTAAGTAAAAGATAACGATTGTAAGCGAATATATTCCCCTGTACATAATGACAATCGCCAAAATGACATCCTGAAATCAATACACCATCAGCACCGTCTTTTAAGGCACGTAATATGAAAGAAGGATCAAGCCGGCCAGTACACATAACACGAATGATTCTAACATTAGGGGCATATTGGATACGACTGGTGCCTGCAAGATCTGCACCCGCATAAGAACACCAATTACA
>JAECRX010000011.1 GCA_016292335.1 Candidatus Sifarchaeum subterraneum
TACTCACGGCTTCGGAATTTTCCAAGATAATTACTGAAAAAAAAATGCAAGGAATAATTTTTCTTTCATCAGGAATATATCTAGCTACATATTTTTGGGTGATATTATTTCTACTTCCTCCTCCCTTTAAGTGGATTTGAAATATTACAGGATTCGAGTGAGAATGATCTCTTAGCCACGGAGGAGATGAATCGCGTCCGTATTAAGTATTTAACAATATTTTTAAACCTTGTTGCTCGTAATTTTGATGATATGTTCAGATCCCGCAGTTGTTACTCGGCAATCACCCCTGAGATGGGATAAACAGTCACTGTTGGGCAACAGGGGTGTAGCTGGATTTCACTCAGCAGGTGAAGCACCAATTGAGCGGACATGAGTAGAAACTCTCTTCTATGGCTTTTGAGGAGAAAATGGGCTGTATATGCGAGTGCTACCGAGATTACGCAAGGTATCACAAACTTTCCTGAAACACCGTTCTGGCTATGGAAAGGCAAATAGTGGACGAAGCTGGGAAGTCTTGCACTTTAGAGCGAGAAGGAAGCACTATTCCTTCAGTTTTATTCTTTTTTGAAAATTTGTTAAAAGTAAAGATTATGTAAATTTGAAAAAATCTTTTTCATTATAAATTCCTATGAAAATGTTTCTTTTCATCCTTTTTCTGTGACTTCCCAAGGATTTCTGCTTGCTTCCTTGAAAAATAATTTAAACAGGTGATTGGCGGGCCCGGAGGGATTCGAACCCCCGACATCAGGCTGACATCAGAAAGAGAATTGATTCCAGTTCTACCGAAGGCATTCGCGAGATAAAGGAGATATTTTTTCTCACTGCGCCCTATCCTGACTAGGCTACGGGCCCTTAATCTAAGTGAATTTTTGTCTCTTATCAAAGTGCTACTACATTTTTAAGTTTGTTGTCAAAATTTTTTTTTCTTTCTGGACAAACCTAAATAGGTGAATTGACTTAGGAACTCCTCCTCCTTTTTATTATGAAATAGACTATTTAGCGGGCCCAGCGGGATTTGAACCCGCGATCCGCGGCTTAGGAGGCCGCTGCCTTATCCTGGCTAGGCCATGGGCCCAGTTATTAATTTATATGTGAGTTGGTGATAATTCTTATGTCATTTATTGGCTTTTGGCTATTTTTAAAATATTTTATAAAGAAGATACAACATCAATGTCAAAAACGATATGGTGATGTGGCATGACCAGAAAAATTGGAGCAACTTTTGTTCCTGTTAATGTAGAAGCAAAAGAGGTAGAGGAGTTCCTCCCGCTTCAAATAGGGATCTTAGGAGGTACAGGAAATTATGATCCCGCAATCTTTGAAGAAATAAAAGAAGTTAAAGTGTATACCCCCTATGGTCCACCATCTGACAACATAATTCTAGGCAGAGTTAGGGGCATGAAAGTAGCTTTTCTTGCAAGACATGGAAGAGGCCATCCTATACCACCACATGCTATCAATTTCAGAGCAAATATCTGGGCATTTAAAAGTCTTGGTATCTCCAGGATAATATCACCAGCTGCCTGTGGGAGCCTTCAACCTGATGAAATTGAACCGGGAGATTTTGTAATATCAGATCAGATATTTGATAGAACCTTCGGACAACGGAAAGATACATTTTTCGATGGAGGCGTTGTTGGCCATGCTGTCTTTGCAGACCCCTTCTGTCCTGAGCTTCGCCAAATAGTAATTGATACAGCGAAAGAATTGAATCTCAGACACCATGAAAAAGGGACCTATGTTACCATAAATGGACCGAGATTTTCTACAAGAGCAGAATCTAGGTTTTATCAACAAAGTGGCTTCTCGGTCGTTGGAATGACTTGTTATCCCGAATGCGCTCTTGCAAGAGAGGCGGAAATCTGCTTTGTAAATATTTCAATGCCAACGGACGTTGATGTCTATGGTCTCAAACCTGTCTCTGCTGCTGCAGTTGTTAAATCAATGAAAGAAAATATTGAAAATGTAAGAAAACTATTATACGATGTCGTTCCGCGAATTCCTGAAAAAAGATCATGTGATTGCGGTACGGTGCTTGATATCTCTCTCTATTAATCTAGAAATCCTATCTACCTTTTTTTCTTTCAGAAAAATGCTACTGGAGGATCCAGTACTACAAAGTGTCACTAGTGCTACCAGATATCACTATTTCCAAAGATTAGGAATACAGAAACACACAATGGTTTAGCCTCACCTGAATCCCATCTACTTTCAGGCGGGTAGTTCGCATTAGTATCCAAAATAAAAAATAAACTTCTAAACTAGTAACAGAGAATTTTCGTTTTTTAATCACCCACGGTAATCGGACGGGAGTCCCCTAGGTTGCTGGTTCAAGGACCTCTGCTATCTGAATCCCCCTTATTTTTTCGTGTTGCCTTCACTCCTCTCCCTTTCTTACACTGATTTTTCACTTTTCTCTATTCATGGTGATCACTCGATTTAACTCCCTTTTTTCCCTTCCTGGCGAAACAGATATGTAACTGCGAGACCCAATTCCTTTGAGTGGTTCTTTTCTGATTTTAGTCGTTTTCATACCACTACAGAAGAATCCCACTCTTTTTAACCTTCTTTCATTTTTCAAACGAGAAATCCCTAATAAAGAAAATTTGAAACTTTTTTCCCATTTGCTAAAAAACAGATTATGAAATACGGATAATTAGAGCATATTACTAGCGACAATCGGAATTTTCTAGCTCGATAATCTTTTAAGAGAACGTAATGAATGAATTTGAATCAGAAACAGAAGTCTTTTAACCAATGAAACAATAGA
>JAECRX010000012.1 GCA_016292335.1 Candidatus Sifarchaeum subterraneum
GAAAAATTGAGAACACGACGACATTTAACAGAATACTGGCGGATTGAAGCGGCTGCTAAATGTGATTTTAATGACATAATAAAGGTTCAGGAAGAGCTGGTGTCTCACATCTGCCAAAGTTTATCCAAAGAGGCGAAAGAGGAGTTGAAGTTATTGCGACGTAATGCTAATGCTATGGAAAAAGTGAAAGCTCCTTTTCCACGGTTAACCTACGGTGAGGCTATTGAAATGCTGCAAAAGGATGGAAATAAGATCTTTTGGGGGGAAAAACTAACTTGGGAATTGGAGAAAGGAATTAGTCTTCGATTTGATCAACCGTTCTTTATTACGGATTTTCCAGTTAGTATTCAAACATTCTTCTACAAATCTAATCCGCAAAGACCAGAACTAACATTATCTGTAGACTTGCTTGCCCCAGGAGGTTATGGAGAGATTGCAGGGGGTGGTCAAATGATAGAAAAAAAAGATGTGTTGCTCAAAAAGATGGCGGATGAGAAGATAGAATCTAATGATCAACAATGGTATCTGGATCTTAGGCAATACAGCCCTGTTCCTCAGGCGGGGTTTGTGATAGGGCTTGAAAGATTGATCCAGTGGATCTGCAAGCTTAAGGAAATCAGAGAGGCTTCCGCATTCTCTAGAACGTTCAATAGCATTTACCCATAATCCTATGATTGTTACCTTCTGATTTTCTTAATGACTTTCATATATAATCTCAATTTTGTCTTTTCTCGGAAATCTGAGGCCAATAGTTCTGGAGCCAAAATTAGAGGTATGTTTGAAAGGAAAATCAACACACAGCTCATAAAGGCACTGACTACAATTGAAATCTGAGATACTTGAAAGTGAAAAAGATCTCCGACACCCATGGCCAAGTAGAAGATTATCAGTCCAAGTGAGTAACTCTTGGCAAAACTTTCTTCATTGGCTAGATCACCCCAAATTACATAACCGTACAGTACCCATAAGATTCCCCAATTCAGACCATTTGCTACGTATATGAAATAAAATGCAGCATTATTTTCGACAAAACCTCCTAGAGCTGTACTAATTCCGTATAAGGTAAGACCAAAAACTAGTGAGAGCCTTCGACCAAAAAGATCTGCAATTAACCCTCCACCTAATGCTCCTAAACCAGATGCAATCATTTGTAGAACCAAGAGAATTATGTAAAAAGAAGGTGAAATAAGGTTAAAAACATGTAATGATATATTGCGCGCAAATGTTACATTAATCAACATAAATAGTACCCACGGAATCGCGTAAAAAATAACAGTTTTTCTCTCAGGAATGTATCCTTTTTCTCCCATCTTTTTAGTCAATAAAGCTTTTTTTTCTGGTCTTAATAACCCAATTCCAAGCATCCCCAAACTGAAAGTAAGACCTAATAGTACTGTCCCAAAAAAATCTAAAGTTCCAGCTTCTAGCCATATCATGAAATAAAAAGGTAAAATTAAAAATCCGGCGAAACCAGCCACACGACCTCTTTCTTCGGGCACGGTTAAGCTCCAGAAATACGCAAGGGAAGCCAACTGACCTATGCTAAAAAATACTCCGCCTATAAAAAAGACTGCTAATTCAAGAATTGTATTTGAAACAAATAGAAGAACAAGAGTTGTTATTGATATGGCTATCGAACATTCATAAATAATCTGTATTTTATTGAGCTTATGAATAAAAAAACCGCCCATTATCAAACTAACACCAATGATTAAGTTGAAGAATCCATAAACTATGGGATAAATCCCATTAGATGAACCAATGATATGCTGTAAAGTCGAGGGGACGAAAACAAAATACCACATAAAAAAAGTAAAGAAAAGAACCGTGATTACTAGTAAGCCACGTTTAGTAAGTTGAAAACCAGTGATTATGCCGCTCAATTCACACGAACCTTGTTATAGTCAGAATGGGATATTAAAGTATAATAATATTTAAAAGTAAATCGAAACAATTCTCACACACGGTGAAATAATGAAAACTCTTAACGTAAAAATAGCGGATGTGGCTTCATATCTACAATCTTTGAATGCTCCCGACATCTTTCCGAAGGTTCAAGATGCTGTTGAACGAAAGGACAAGAACTTACTAATCAAAGTGTGCAGGAAGGCCAAAGTTCCAGAACTATACTTAAGCATTATTGTACCACTACTGCTCGCAATTGGTCCCGACCAGAAATGGCCTGCTGGCTATTAGCCATACATGTCTTCTAACGTCGATAGTCTTTCGATAAAAAGTTTGGGTTGCGTCTCAACGAAGAACTTAAGCGTTTGAGTAGATTTGCATATTTTCAACTGAGAGAGTTCCTCCACTGCAGAATCCGCGAACTTCTTGATTTCTTTCACGCTTTTGTTTAGCACCCTTGTTGCCAAGGTATATTCTACAACTTCCTTCACATCGGAAGATTCAATTGAATCCGTATTCACCAAATCTTCAAGTTTCTTTCGAAGATTTTCAGAACGCTCACTTGCCCAGAGCAACGAGTAAGGCAATAAGCTATTCTTTACTTTTTCATTCAGCTCCAACGTCCAATTAACGGATACATGAAAGTCCTTCCATAATTCCAAAATTATGCCAAGATACAGCCCATACCTCCCTAGCCGTTGGACTTCTTCTTCAGAACCGTTACCTAAGACAGCTCCGATTTCGAGACACGTTTCCAAGTCCGCAGCCTCCATTTTAATCACCGAAAACTTCTTTTTAGAAGAAAGATTTCCTTGGCTCCGTAATCTAAGATTGATTGTTTCAGCCTTCGCCATACTTGCCAAAAGATCCCAGATCATCCTAGTAACAATTTGTTGTTTATTTCTATTCACTGGCATTTGATTGAGAATTGAAAAGGCTTTAGCCGATGCAAGTCCACCGACTATTAAGGCGATGCCTTCACCGAATTTCCCAAAAAGTGTCGGCTTGAATAACTTAAAATGCACTTTATCTATCATATCGTCCCAGATGTAGAAACTCAGATGCATTAGACTCATAGCCAAAGATGTCTTGTGAGTGACTTCTGGCTGTCCCCCCACTGCTTCACAAGCAAGTTTTATCATTGATGGTGTGAGGGGATCGCGCCAATTTTTTGATATAAACTCTAGCGGAGATCGCAGGTCCTTTAACTTAGGATCTTCAAGCAATATCCTGCTAGCTTGATCAGCAATATGTCCTCCATTTTCCTCCAGAATTCTTTGGCAACGCTCTTTAAGGCCAGATTCTGTGTACATTGGTCTTCATCAGTTTGTTATTCCAGATCTACGTTAAAATCTTTGGTAAAATCGGATTCTGAAACTAGAAAATCTTATATTGTCTGGCAGTTTATATGTTGTATTATTGAATACGCAAAAATACACTTTTCGGTGATTACAGGTGGCGAATGGAACAGAAAGCAGCAGGTCGTTAGACGAATTGGATACTAAAAAACTATTGGTGCAGTTAATTGGCGAAGTCCACATGTTGAACCAGAAATTTGATTCCGTGGTTGAGTTTGGCGGGAAGATGTTAAAGACTCAGGAAGAGTTTCTGCAAAGAACCACTAAACAAAAGCACACCGATGAAACATTCAAGCTTGAACCTGATATGGTGACATTATTTTCACTTCCTAGTGCATTGAGAAAGACAGTGGTGGCTTTGTATAAATTGGGGGAAGCGACGGCTGAAGATTTAGCACGAGAAACAAAGAGATTGAGAGCAGTGGAAAGCTCGGCTGCAAACCAATTAGTTAGGATGGGCTTTCTCAGTAAAAGGCGTGAAGGAAGAAAAGTGTATTTTTTCATTGAATAATGATTCGGCGGACTTGAGAATGAGAGAAAAGATTATAGCGATACATTCGTCCCGAGGCGGGACTGGAAAAACTACAATAGCGGTAAATTTAGCGTTAACTTATGCACATGAAGGATTAAACATTGCGCTTTTAGACCTTGATTTTCGTGCTCCAAGTCTATTTGGCGTGTTTTCGGAGGGAATCAAAAAGCCTGTAAAATGTTGGCTGAATGATTTCATGCTTGACCGATGTGAGATTGGGCAAGTTCTAATCGATGTCTCAGATAAATACAGTTTGGATGGAAAACTGCTGATAGGCTTGGCAAACCCGACTATTGAAGCAATCCGAAATATGATGGGAAGGAGTAGAGCTTGGGAGGTAGCTGCCGCTAAGAAGCTTTTCTCGGTGCGGACTTCAATTTTTAACGAGATGCATATGGATTGTTGTATCTTTGACACTAGCCCGGGTATACAATACTCATCTATCAATGGTGTAGTTAGTTCTGATGTGACGGTTATAGTGACAACTTTGGACTCTTTGGATATAGAAGGTGTGAAAAACATGCTTGTAGAATTTTATGATGAATTTGAAAAAAAGAGCGTAATTTTAATGAATAAGGTTTTTCCCCAGACGCGAATGTGGTCAGATAATGAACGAAATGAGTTAATAACAAAGATGCAGAGAGTCTTTAAACGTCCCATAATTGGTGTAATTCCCTGCTATTGTGATGTTCTTGAAGCTAACAGGGATTCTCCCTTGATAGCCGAGAATCCAAGTCATCCTTTCTTAAAAGACTTACAGGAGGTAGGCAAGAAACTTGAAAACATCTAAGTTAAATGAAAATCAGGAAGAAAATGCCTTAAAGGTTGAAACCTTGAACGAGCTGCATAAAAGAATTGTTAAGTCTTTCCTAGATATTATAATTTTGACCAACTTGCGTAATCAGAATAGCCCAATGGGGGGCTACGATGTCATGAGCTTTATTCGCGAAGAATTTAATACTCTACTAAGTGCGGGCACAATCTATGGTTTTCTATATTCTCTGGAAAGGGACGGTCTTATAAAAGGCGAAAATACTGGAAAAACGAAAATGTACATGCTAACCGAAAAGGGAAAAAATGAAATCAAAATAATTTTGGATGCAAAACCAAGAATTCTAGACTTGATAGCAGATCTCTTCATATAGAAACACAATAAGACAAAAAAAGAGAGGTGTGTTTATGGAATTACCTCATGTTACTGCTTTCTGTAGAGTGTAGTACCCCAACCTTTAACAAAACTGAGCCATCAGGGGGAGATAAAGCTAGTTTCAGATTGGGGTACCAACAAATTGTTGCATTTGAAAGAAATAAAACTTGCGCAACAAACTTTTTCATATCAGGGATTCCGAAAGGGACAGAAGAACCTGAACCTAAAAAAATCAATATTAACCCCCAAACCCAAATCAAAATAAAAACAGAAAGACAGTTTTTCAGTTGATAACGCAAGTACAATGGATGCTATTACGTTATATTGAAGGCGGAGATTTATTCCCATTCTATGGTTGCTGGCGGCTTATGGGTTATGTCATACACGACCCGC
>JAECRX010000087.1 GCA_016292335.1 Candidatus Sifarchaeum subterraneum
ACATCCAGTGTTGCAAGGGATTTCCTCTTCGAAATCGCATAAAGTTTTAACATGTTTTCATTCACAAAGTATGGATGCGTTTTTCTTTGATTAATGGTGTTAAATTTTTCATTCATTTTCAGCAGCTTTATATAACGAATGACATGACAGTCAAGAATTGCTAAATCATCACTGAATGAAATATTTCTTAAAAATAGACTCGCTTGCTTGAGTCCTATCCCAGCACACTTTTTGACGAGAACATCTCTTGCTTCTTGACCATCGTGGCATTTTCTCAGGATATATTTTATTGTTAGATTACCATTTTTGTATATTTGGATTCCAGTACTAACAACATATCGAGATTTAGACTTGGGATAACGGTATTTTGAACCTATGCCATTTGAAAATGGAGGATAGATAGGCTTACTTAACTCTTTTTCTATTTTGTTTTCCACATTTCTTGGACTTTTCAATAGACGAGAGATTCTAAGCAAACCGGCATTCCGTAGATGTATAGCACAGGCTCTAGCAGTTTCATAGCGGATTCTGCTACCTAAGATACAAGAAACTAGCTCGAACCATAATTGGTGCTCATAATAATCTTCCCAATTCTTGACTTCTTTTCTTTGGGAATCGATATAATCACATACTTTCATAATTGCATTTTCAATTCGATCTTGTATCAGACATAAGCGATCATTCATTTTGATCCAATCACCCTTTTTATTTTGGAAACATCTTCTTCACGAAGATATTCGTTTAAAACTACGTCAATCTCCTCATTTCTAATTGAATCCCTAATCTTATCTAAGAACTCAACATAAAAAATCAAATTATGAGCCAGAACTTGATAATTGTATGGTACTTTTTTCATTTTACATACCTTACACTGACAGTCAACTAAATCTTTTTGTGAAAAATGGAAAAGTTGACCAGTCTTAGGGTCTACAAAAGCATTGGACCAATCAAGTGCATCATACATATCTGCTCCACATAATGTGAAAATCAGAATTGAAATCGGATTACCAGTACCTAGGATATGTATGGGTATTGGCTTTTTAGTTCTATCCAATTCGTCTCGAATTTTTTTGACTGTTTGTGATTTTTGAAAAACACTAAAACCTAATTCCCTTTCTGGGATTGCAACAATTTCGGGATTAATGTAATCAACTATTTTTCGCGTGACTTTAGGAAATAGTTCTGGGTTTGAATGAATTAATGCAATTGTTGACCCCGTTTTCTGCATGCCTGCCGTTTTTGCGATTGATGTTATGGTCTCTTTAACATGTTTTTTAACGCTTCTGTCTCCATCCCAAAAAATATCGAAAGAAAAACAGAAGTCTGGATATACTCTGGCTAACACCGTTTTTAATTTGTTCAAACTCCATGTGTTATTCTTGTACCAATAAGCTTCATAATTTCCATTGTCAAGAAAAACAAAAACTCTCTTGTCCGTATAATTGGACAGAACTTTCATTAAAATCTTTTTTTCTTTCTTTTCAAGCTTAAAAATATCATATGCAGAGATAAGAAATCCGGGATAACCCACCTTTTCTATTAAGTCAACATATCCGAAAATCTCCCAATCAGCTTTAATGCTAGAAATAGCGGGTACAAAGAACGGTGTTTTAAGTGATTTTCCTGACGTTTCAATTGAGAATAATCTTGGAAATTCTTCAACTATGTACAAATCAATCTCCCATTAGTCATCTATTTTCCTTCTTTTTGCTTTTCTCAATCGTCAACCATCTTGTGTGTTCTCTTGAAATAACTGACTCAACTCTTTGGATGAAAAGTTCTTCGGGTTCCTCTGTATCTCGGTATTCGCCAATTCTAGACTTGTAATAGTAAAGCTCTTTCTTAAGTGTCTCACAGGCTGTTCGGTAATTATGCCATTTTTCTTCAAATTTGCCAAAGTTTGCAATTCCGACAAAAATAGCTAGTATGGCTGACAATGTTACTGTTACCCATTTATTTTCCAAAACTGCAAAAATTGGAATGATTGCTGCGATGAAAATTGTAGGAATTTGAAATACGTAATTCAGCTTCTTATAGAGGATGGCCCTACCATCATACCAACTTACCTGGTCGTTATATCTCTCTTTGAGGTATTTGTTAAATTCTCCTTTTTTCATCATTGATCACACTTAGAGCTTTTTCAACAGTTCTTGCATGGTCTGGTACTTCAAATCCTCGTTTTTTGTATTCAGTGATCGGCGTAATTGAAATTCCTCCACGGATATTAAACTGACCGATTACTCTCATCCATCTAGGTTCACAAGCTTTAACACAATCATTCAGAATTCTATTAACACAATCTTCATGAAATTCTCGAAAATTGCGGTAGGAAAAGATATAGAGTTTCAATGATTTAGATTCAATGCATTTGTTATTCGGTATGTACCTGATATAGATAGTTGCAAAATCTGGTTGTCCTGTTATCGGGCATAAACATGTGAACTCAGGTATTTTTATGTCAATTATGTAATCTTTCTTTGGATGTCTATTTTGAAATGTTTCTAGGATTTTCGCATCAGGCCTGTCAAAAACAAACTCGGTGATTTCCTTCCCTAAAACGGCATCTTTTAATTCTTCTATTCGTCGCTGAGAGCGCGCGCGAGGAGACAATTCTGGGACCTAGTGTTCCTTTAACCTATGGTGTTTTTATGTTTTGCCACGGCACAAGTTTTCTCGTGAAAAAATCTCATAACAATTCTTTTTGAATAAGAAAAAATCAAAAGAAAATTCTTTTGCGCGTGTATTACCTTCGAAATAAATTCCAACAAGTCATTCAAGCTCCTAAGCCTACCTCTCTCTAGCCTCTCCATTTAAGGAAGCATTTCAGGATCACTCTCGACTGGATGCCAAAGAGTTTTCTAATTTTCTAAATTTATAAGCGAAGAAAAAAATAGAATTTCTAAAATTGTGACTAGTTTAGAAAGTATAGATTAGAGAATCAAGTGCTATTCTTCCTCTTGCGCACGCGCATCAGCCCACTACAACTCGTCTTTTGCCCAGATATCTAACTATTTTCTTATCTCCATGATCTCGTCTGATGGCGTTCATCCAGAATTCTTGGGATTTCAATGCTTCTTCATGTACCCTATTC
>JAECRX010000088.1 GCA_016292335.1 Candidatus Sifarchaeum subterraneum
AAATTCTGAAATGTTTGACTTACTTTTCATTATTCCCCGAGAATTGAAAGCTAAGAAATTAAGGACTGGAATTTCTATTCTTGGGATTTCAACAGTTATAATGTTTTTTGTATTTGTCTTAACTGGAATAGCGGCCATGGATAAGTTCATTGAAGCCAGTATTCAAAGCTACAAAGGAAAACTAGTCGTAGTAGAAAAAGGAAAAGCAGATCCACCTATCTCTGAGCTCCCAGAAGAGTATGTTGAAACGATCAAAACTATAGAGTATGTAAAAAAGGTAGCTCCGATTCTCTGGAGATTTGTGGACAACAGCACAAATGATAAAACTGAATATTTGACAGTCAGAGGGCTTGAAATTGAAACAATCGAGATTGTTGAAAAAAATTTCGAGATTATTGAAGGAAAAAATCTGGACGGAACGGAAACTGATGAAGTGATTATTGGTGTTGATTTAGCCGATTTAACAAACAAAAAAATTGGTGAGAAAATTGAATTGAGTGGAGAAAAGTTTTCAATCAAGGGGATTTTTTCAGCAGGTGAATCTTTTATCGAGGGAGAAATATGGATGCCTTTAGATGAAGCACAAGATTTCTTTGATAAAAAAAACAAACTTTCAATGATTTTGGTGGAAATTACAGATCAAAAACATATGGATGAGGTAGCGGATAAAATAGAGCAGAAACTTGATGATGTAACGGTTTTCAAGACTGAAGATCTAGAAACACAAGTCGATGAATTAAACCAGCTAAAAGGGGTGATTATTGCCATTTCTTTGATTGGACTACTTGCATTGATTCTAGGGATTCAAAACACAATGACTCTGACTCTGCGTGAAAGAATGCAAGATATTGGAATCATGAAAAGCATTGGTATCTCAAACAGATCGATTTTTGGAATCTATATTCTTGAAGCAATAATTTTGAGCTTGCTTGGAGGAATAATTGGAATTTTTCTATGTTTCGGAGCAATAGAACTAGGCTTCAAAAAAATCTATTATTTCAGCATGGCTATGGAATTAGAGATTTCAATTGATATAGCAATTGAGACCCTTGGAATCTCAGCATTACTCGGCTTCATCTCAGGATTATATCCAATTTTCAGAATTATTAAAATACCCGCTCTTGACATTCTGAGGAGGTTTGGCTAAATGGATTTTACAAATATTTTCGGATTATCGTGTATTATTTTTTTTGCGGGCCTCCTGATTGGTTTCTTTCTACCTAAGACTTATTCAAGACTTATAGATATGTTCTTATTTGCGTCAACACTTCTAAGAAGACATTTGAAATCTTATGTTACACCCATCCTTGGAGTAGGAATTTCCATTATGATCTTTACTAGCATGTTCGCAGCATTAGATGGAATGATGTTAACAATGGAGGGTACGGAAGTCTCAAGGAACCTCGTTGTGCGAAAAAAGGGAGAAGTTATGTCATATTCCAGTGCCCTTAATATATCAATGAGAGAAGGGTTAAAAACTATTAATCATGTGGAACAAGTTTCACCTGTTGTAATGGGATATGTTGTAGACATTAACGAAACATATCACCTAATTAGAGGTATTGAGTTTGAAACATATCGTGAGGTCGTGAATATTGATTTAATACAAGGTAGACATCTAAACAGTAGTGATAAACCCATAGCAGCACTTGCGGGAAAATATTACTTTGAACAGAACAATTTAACTCTCGGAAAGAATTACACACTTACGTTATACGGAGGGAAAAAGCCTCCTTTTACAAAAAAATATACTTTTAGCATAGTTGGAGTTTTTGAAACTGGAATGTTACAGGACTCAGAGCTTTGGATGAAAATAAATGCATGTCGAAAAATAATTGGAATGAAAAATAATAAAACAAGTACTTTTATCGTGAAAGTAGATCATCCAAAATTCATGGAAAATGTAAGTAGGGAGATTGAAGCTAAATTTGAAGATGAAAAGGTCGAAGCAATCCCTGAAAATGACGAATGGAAGTTTATGTCGCAGGTTTATGATCAATTTCTCGTAATAATTCAACTATTACTTTTAACAGCCTTTGTAACTGCAATTATGGGCATCATGAACGTCATGGTAAACATCGTTGATGAAAGGAAGCGGGATATCGCAATACTAAAGTCTATTGGCTATTCGAATTGGCTTATCTTCGGAATATTCACTGTTGAATCAATATTTATTGGAGCAATAGGAGGAAGTATAGGACTTCTGATTGCAATTCTTGTTTTCAGAACAGTTGGACTTAGTATTTCAGCAGCGGGATATACTTTTAATTTAATCTTGACTACCCAGACTATGATAAATTCTGTTTTATTTAGTATAACGATAGGATTGATTTCCAGCTTGTTTCCTGTTTATAAAGCAGTAAGAGTTAGACCGATAGAAACACTTAGAATGTGAAAAAAATATCCACAGGAGATTACACTAGAGGAGCCTTATCTCAAAATTTACTACAGGAGAGCAGTAAGAAGCATCGAGGGAAGACAGGAGATCATCTTTCCCAAATCAATGAACTAAATTACCAATTTCAATTTTCTCTTTTGGTATTTCTAGCAATTCTTGTGATAACTCAAATTGCCCCTCAATTAATGAAGGTTATATTGCAAAAGCAAAACTTTCTAATCTTTTTGGAAATTGAATTCAGAATTTAAAAATAGCTGCAGCAAAGCGTCTCATCTAAATGAAATTCGTGGTTTCAGCACGATAGATACCTTTTCATATTAGGCCTTTTATACAGAAAAATTTGCTTCATTTTTTAAAAGAAAACCAATTTTGGGTAAAATGCCCAATATGAAAACCTCCGAAATTTAAACAGAAACCACAAGAAGTATAATTTATCCGATTTTTATGTTTTTAAATCTTGTTTCTTGATTTTCTAAAGAAAATCAACAGATATTATGTGTTTTCTTCTCATAATCTTAATTTTTCGAGAACACAATTATAGACCATTTACGTTGGAGATATAGTTAGTAACAGTCATGGGTATTCAAACAAAAGAATCACCTACGGGCAAAAAACTTACTAGTTAGGCAGGAAATCACGGAAATGGAGTCAGTGCATTTCTATAAAGTGGAGAAAGATCAGGAGGTGTGTGACGAATAAACGTTTCTTTCACACAAAAGATGAGCTTAAACGTGCGATCTCCTCCTTTGTGGCACAGCGCCCTTCCACTTGGATTTCAGTTATTTGTGTCCGTGACTATAATTGCGGAGAAATTTCTTAGAAAATTTATATAGTTTAATATAACTATCGTATATAACTTATGACTCCGGAATAATTTACAAACGTCAGATTGCAATTATAGATTCATAACGTATATAACTTATGACTCCGGAATAATTTATAAACGTCAGATTGCTATTCTAACGAAAGGAAGGAAGAATTTTGCGGAGAAATCTTCTACAAAAGTTATAATATATGAATCCCAACATAGTTATAACTTTAGATTGGAACTATAGCTCTTGATACAAAATCACGGGGGCTAAACGAGTGCTCTGATCGCGGGAAAAATATAAATCTAAGGGGGTATCTCTATTTTCTCCTAAAAAGCCTAAATTTTTATCCAAGATTCGCCACATTAAGGTTTCAGATTTATTTTTGCTCACTTTTATCCTCTTAATTCTTATCTTCCCCCTAAATCCTCCTGCAAACACTAATTTTCAGGAATTAGATGCTAGTATTGAAGACAAAAACATTCAACTAGGATCTCCGGATTCTCAATCATC
>JAECRX010000089.1 GCA_016292335.1 Candidatus Sifarchaeum subterraneum
AAGCAGGAATTCTGGATTTTTTGGCGAATAGTTATATAGATAAAGTAATTTTTCTACCGCAAAATCGTTATCAACAACAAAGCGGTGATTAGGCCAATTCTCGAAGCTACGAGGGGTCCTGCAAAAATTGTAGTATTTGTCAGATTACTTAGGCTGTCTAATACGTGTTAGGCGTGTAGAATATTTAAATTAGGAGGAGGTGAGGATATCAAAATAAAATGAATCTTTTTAGCCACTTTATTTAAGTGGAAAAATTTTTAAACCTTTTACACTATTTAATTAAGGAGGATAAAATGAGTTTGACACAAGGAGCAGATGTGTATGCCGCCGTTCACGAAAAAGGATTGAAAAAAATTATCCAGGCTGTAATGATTAAACGACCAATGTTTTTCAATCATGGCACTCAATATTTTCTGGATCACCCTGAGAAGGCTCATTACCAACCGTCTGGTTCACCCTTAAAATCAGATCAAATAACCGGAGAGGATCCTTTCGCTATACCTGAAACTAAAATACCTGATACAGATATTGCTTTATACGTCCACTATATTTATCAAATATTTAATATCAAAATAGACTTTTTCCCCAAGTCGCTTATTTCATATCCAGCAGAAATATCGATTAATGAAAATGAAACTGTATTCACAGCCACTTCAGCATTGACGATCGCTCATCCAATCAACATAACTGCAATTCCAGAATTGGACTCGGAGGGGAATATTCAATATAGATATGATTTTGAGGGTTACAATATTCTTGCCACTCAAATGAACCTCTGGGGGCGCATAGGATTTGATGTTGTTATGGAAAGACGTGATTTGAAAGATTTAAATTCAGCTGAGATTCCTAAGTTGCGTTTAAAAATTGAGAAGTTGGAAATTGATGACCTCGCACCAAATTCTCTTGAAGAAATCATTGAGGTTTTAGCCACAATAACAGGACAATATGGTTATCTGGAAAAAAATAAATTAGCTTTAGAGAAGATTATTTTTGAAATTATGTCAGTTTCTATTGATACTAATATTGTTCCAAATCCCGCAATCAATGAGGATCAAGCAAAGGTTTGGTTAAAAGGAGAATTTTTAGAATAAAATTCCAATTAAAATTTTTAAAGGAGATAGAATTATGTCAAATAATCATGATGTTATTGCCGCTTTAAGTGAATCCGCTGTGAATAGGCTTTTTCAAGAAGCTTTTGAAAAAGAAGTCTTAAAACACGTCGAGCATATTGATTATTCCAGCGGTGCATTTCGTATTTTCGGAAATATTACTTTTGATATACCAAGAGGATCAATACAATTTATACCAAGTAGTGATGACTTTGTACGTCTTGATGAAATTGATTTAAGAACTGATATAAACTTGACAATGAGGATAAGAATACCTGAAATTGCAATACCAAGAATATGTGTAGATATACCCTGTGACGGAGAAGTATGTATTCCTAAAATAGTGCTAGTACCCTCAATGGATATCAATATACCTTTAGATTTACTACCGATTACGTCTGAGATTAGTGGAGATGGAATGATTGTACCTGAATTAGTCAGCGAAATCGAAGATGATCAGGAAGTTTATAAATGGCTGCTAAAGCTTCAGCTTAACCCTTTAACAACTGATATTGATCTTATAGATATTGCTGATACTATTGGTGATTTATTTGAATCAGCAGCTCGTGGTATTCTTAACAGTATATTTGGCGATCTTGGAGATATTATTTATGCTATAATTGGCGAGCCTATTGAATGGTTAATTAGAACTGTTTTGGATATAGGAGACGATATTTCTGAATTTTTCTTCCGATTTTTATCAGATACTGTTGGATTACATGGTATAATTGCAGATTTCCTTGAGGATTTAGTCGGAAAAATAGTAATTGCAAAATTTAACCAAGAACAGGAACTTTTTGAAGATAAATATTCAGAAACTACACCAATGACAATCCAAATAGCAGATGTAGATTTGGATATCAATACAGATCATGAAATGGTGTTGGGTGTAACAATTGAACCATAAAGGAGAAAAAAATGAAGGAAAAGAAAAGAAAAACATATATACGTACCCCAGTTCATGTCAATACACAAAAGAGTTTCGACAGCAGAGTTTTGGGGCCTTGTGATGCTTATTTTAGGCTTATCAGAAAGCCGAATGATTACGCTTTTAAAAGTATATCATTGGAACAGGCAATTCCAAAGAAAAAAATTATAAATATAAAAGCGTTACCATCAGAATATTTGGAAAGCCAAATGGAGTTTATAAAAGTTTTAGAGACATCAGAGGAAGGACGACAATACAACATCGGTATAAGAATTAACCGATTTAATAAACCTATAATTCCCAGAAGGCTACCTGCTAGATTACCTACTGGTTCAGTAATTATGTGGCATAAAGCCGATATATCTGGCCCATACATCAAAATTGAAGGATTAGAAGGAAAAAAGAAAAAATTCAGCAATGAAAAGCTAAATCATCATGATGGTTTTTGTCACACATTTATTTTTCCAGGAAAATATAGATATCATAATGGAAAAGATGGAGATAGAAGAAATTATGGAGAAGTCATGGTCAAATCTAATAAAGGTTTAAATACATTAACTAAAGAGAATATACCTGATCCTGTTTTAGTAAGGTGTACACCTGAAGGATTTGACCCTCCAGAAGTGAGTATTGTTTTAGGACAGACAGTTGGTTGGTTAATTTATGATATTGGTGTTTCTATTATTCATGAATAAAAATATTTAAAATAGTGTCTATTAACTATCTATTGAATATCAAGACATCGTAGACTTATCTTAGCATCTTAAAATATCAACACATCGTAGACCCTAGAGTTCGATCTTTGATAAATCAATAGATGTTTTTGGTAAAGGGTAATCAAATTTCTCTATCAGTTTAGGCTGGGGAAGAATAGCCTCTTTCCAAGTGGAGAGCTTCGCCAGCGCTGACAGACGAGGATTTTCGTGGCTGTAGTACACAGCTCGCATGTCGAGGATTATTACGGGGCTCCGAGATGGAGATTGACAAGCAGGTGCCATGGATATATCATTGGTGACAAGAGCGATGAGGTATCCTAACACCTCATCGCGAGTTGAAATGGGAAATCCCAACTAAATTCAATACCATGGGAGGAATCTACCTATACTGCAAAAATGCAGTATTTGTCAGATTACTTAGGCTGTCTAATACATGTTAGGGACTATATTTAAATAACCATCAATTCGATAGGAGGGGAAAATGAAGAAAATTTTATCAGTCGCTGTTTTCGTCAGTTTCATCGTGGTAGGCGCTTCGATTGCCGATGCCAAAGTTGTATGGTCATATAATGCAATGGCTTGTGAACCCGCCGGTGCACCCATTAAAAGAGATCTGTACGACTCCCTAGCGGGGAAAGTCCGCTTTAGGGAGGGAAAAACCGGCAACATAGCATTGATTTGCCCGATCTCTGATGACCTTGGTAAAACTCAACTGCGCAGTCTTCGATTGACATATCGCGATGGAGACGGTAAAGAAGGACCTTCTGTGGTCAGTGCAGTTATCAGAAGAGTTAGGCGATCAGATGGTCATGTTGCAACTCTACCCAATGGAAAAGTCAGTTCAAATGATTCGAATGCTGTCAATAGCGGGCCGACCGGTTGGGCAACACATCAATCAGGTGCGCCGGGTAGGGTTCTCAATCATGTATTGGATCTCGATAGCTTTTACTACTATGTGCAGATCAACCTGAAAAGAACAGATGCTAATGTTCCATTAGCGGTAATGGGTGTCTATCTTATAAATTGACGATTACCTATCCATAATTCCGCGGTGTGGAGTTGGGTCTCACATTCCAAAGAGGTAATGAAACATTGCACGTAAAGCCCCTAACCATTCACTGCACCAGACCGCCTGACAGTGGTGTTAAACTGGTTTTTACTATATGTCAACAAAGTTTATTCTTCTTTCGTAGTCTTTCGCTGTCAGGCGGCTGGTGAGTTCAATCGTTAGATGAAATCCCAACCCGCCTTGAAAGAAACCAAAATACTTATAGGTTATTGTTTATCTAATAGTATTAAAAAACGGGGGATTATCTATGGGAAAAACGAGTTTTGATAAAATAGTAGACCTTGGAGGGTGCAAATTCGAAGGCCACTTCAAATTTGATGGCAAGAGTATAGGCACCTAGGGTGAAAACTGTAGCTCATCTTGTCCCTTAGAAGTAGTTTAATCATTCCGTTTCGAAA
>JAECRX010000090.1 GCA_016292335.1 Candidatus Sifarchaeum subterraneum
ATAGCTCCCAAGCCCTTTGTCATCTGTCACACTCATGGTATGCTCCTTTCGTCGCGCCCAGGGATGGGCTAACTCCGGTCGCCCTACGGGCTCCCTCCGTTAACCCATCCCGCAACCATCATACCATGTAGTGTAATTCAATCAAACTATTGAGACACGAATTCAGAAACAGAGCCCCATTTCACAGGTGGGAATGGCTTTGCGAGCGCATCTCTAATGGATGTTACTAAAAGACTACGCTTCGCAAAAAGAAGATTAAAAGCTCAAAAAAAAGACTGGAGGCAATATACTGTTTCTGAATTTACGTCTCAAAAATTAGATAGACGGAAAAAACCCTCATAGCTATTGGAGTCAACCCATTTCTGACAAAACTCAAAAAGTGCACCATGAGGTGCCAAAAAATATAGATTAGAAGATCAATTCATAGCCCGACAGCATAAGGAAGAGACATTCTTTGCCAGTTCATATGTTGGATATATTAGGCAAAAGGAAATAAATCATGAATAATAAGAAGTCAAGAGTGATAATACGATCAGTGAAAAAGAAGGATCTACAGAAAATAGCCGAGGAGTTGTTAGCATTTTGTGATTGGGAGTCCATTGTAAAAAAAGATGCGAAAGTAGTCATTAAGCCGAACTTATGTACGAATGAACCACGCAGAGTCGAGTCTGCTAACACGAGTGTGGAACTATTGGAAGCTGTATGTAAGGTTCTTATGAAAAGGACGAGTAATATAACAATCGGAGAATCAGATGGTATCCGTTTCCCTGCTGAGAGTGCCTTTGCGAATACCGGCGTTATAGATGTTGCTAAAAGACTTAATATTCAATGGGCTAATTTATCGAAGGGTCCTTTCGTAACTATTGATCACAAAATATTCAATAAATATAAGACGCTTATGCCGAAGATGTTAATTTGTGCAGATGTACTGATAAACATGCCAGTAATTAAAACTCATGCGCTTACTATTGTAAGTGGAGCAGTCAAAAATCTGTGGGGATGTGTTCCCAGGCACGATAGGATAATTATGCATAGATATCTAGACGAACTCTTAAGTGATCTACTAGGTATTCTAAAACCTCAAATTAATATAATGGACGGAATTGTATGCGTTCAGGGGAGAGGACCCACCAATGGAATCCCGAGGAGGATGGACTTAGTGGTGGGAAGCTGCGACCCTGTAGCAATAGACAGTTCTGCTATGAGGTTGGTTGGGCTAGATCCTTACACATCAAGGCATTTGGTTTTGGCTTATAAAAATAGGTTTGGAGAGATAGCAGAAGAAAATATAACAATTGATGGTCCGTTTGAAAACCTTAAAGTGGAATTCATCCCCCCAATTTGTGATTTGGCGGTAATTGCGATGAATTATTTTACTAGATACGAATTCTTTGTCTATCATATACTCTTAAATGATTCCATCTTTAAATACGCCAAAAAATTGACTGTCATTTTAAGAAAGCTTGGTATTCTTAACGATAAGCCCAAAAAGCCTCACAGAAGATACCTTTCACACTAAAATTTATGCATAAACAAAGCCTAAATATAATTTACCTCACCCAAGTAGACATTACTAAGCATTATAGTGGAGCGATTCATATCAAAGAAGTCGTGAACCTTCTTCTTCTAGAAGGTTTTAACGTAACATTACTTGCCAGGAAAATAGGCGATTTTCAAAAGGAGCACCCCGGCTTTACAGGGATTGAGGTTGGAGAAATAATAGATAATAGGGCGTTCAGTTATTTAGTCTATCAATTAAGGCTATTTGTAGAAGCGTTGAAAATACTATTAAGGATGAAACAAAAAAGAACTATCCTATACGTCAGAAGTGAGATTGCGATGATTTCGCACATTATCTTACATTTTTTAATTAGAATTCCCTATTTCTTGGAGTTAAATTGTTGGCCTTTTCGTGATATTCAGAATGAAATGAAAGTATCAATTCTAGCGTTATGGGTCATAAAACAGTACATCGGCTTGAGTATAAGAAACAGCCGCAGAATCATCTGCGTGACTGATGAAATTAGGAAACGTTTAAAAGATATTTATGGAATAAATAAGGGAGTATATACATTGCACAATGGGGCGAACATAAAGCTATTCAAGCCTCTTCAATCTCAAATAGTCCGGAAAGAGATTGGCCTTGGGGAAACAGATTTTGTCATTGGATTCGTTTCGTACTTCCAATATTATAATGACGTCGAAATTGCCGTTAAGGCAGTTTCTATTCTCCGCGAGAAAATACAGAATTTGAAGCTACTTTTAGTAGGGGCGTGGGCGCAGCAATCCCATAAAAAAAAGATAGAGGGGGTGATTTCGAAAACAATTGAGAAAAATGTGGTTCTAGTTGGAGAAGTGCCCTATGAAAGAGTGAACAAATACATCTCTGCTTTCGACATTGCTATCTCAACCTTTAGCATAGACGTAGGCGACGGGTCTGTAATGAAGGTACAAGAATATTTGGCTTGTGGAAAACCAGTTATCGCATCAAATATTAGTTCTCTAACATTTGTTGAAGAGATTGGTGCTGGAAAATTGATTCCCATTGGGGATTTAAAAACATTTGTTGAGACGATAACTGCTTTAGAGAGAAGCCGCTTAAAGTTAAAGAGGATGGGTAATAAAGGACGAGAGTATGTAATTCAAAATTATAGCTGGGAGATTGTTGTGAAAAGGCTGATAAAAATCATTAGTTCCTAGGTTACCCACCTCTGTTTTTACGGGAAAAAATTGCAAAAATTATGCTCGTCTATATAAAAACTAATGAGGGCCAGTATGGAATAATAATTACGTCTTTTTTCCTTTTCTACCTCGGTTGAAATAAAGAAAAAAAATCGGGAAATGCCCTTATTCCACTATTGTTAATCATTATTCAGAGGAGAATATTTAGAGCTTCTTTTATTGTAGATGAGTTCAGAGAACAAAAAAGAGCGGCAGAGAAGATGGTAAAGAAAGATAACCCCATCGTAAACTTTCAAAAAACCTATTAATTCATATCTTTATTAAAGGGAAGTTTATACGGTGAAAAACTTACCTTTTATATCCGTAGTTATACCACTGAAGAATGAGGTGCGTTTTATCAAGAAATGCATCGATTCCATATTGGAGCAAAATTATCCTGCAGATAAACTTGAAATAATAATTTGTGACGGAGGCTCTACTGATGGTTCGATAGAGGTCGTTAAGAAGTTCGCGGAAACAGTTCCAACAATAAAAATCCTAGGCGGGCCGGGAGTTAATTGTCCAGCAGGAATGAACATTGGGATAAGAGAGGCAAGAGGTCACTTGGTTTCGAAAGTAGACGCTCATGGTTACGTTGCACCAGATTTTTTAGAAATGAATGCAAAATACATGGAGTTATACAAAGACGAAGGGGTTAAATGTGCAGGGGGACCCATTCTACCTTTAGCTGAAACTCTGATTGCAAAAGCCAATGTTTATGCTAGGTCGTGCCTGTTTGGTGTGGGAGGGGGAGTGAATAACCAAAGTAAGGAAGCTAGATTTACCGATACTGTACAGTGTGGTACTTATAGAAAAGATGTTTTTAAAGAAGTTGGGCTGTTCGATGAATCACTCCAATTCGGGGAAGATGAAGAAATGAATTGGAGAGTAGTAAAGGCCGGCTATAAGATATTTTCCACACCTGAGGTCAAATTCTTCTACTATCCAAGGGATTCATTTAAGAAACTCTATAAACAATATTCCAATTATGGGTTTGCACGGGTCAAGGTGATTCGAAAACATCCAGACTTTTTGAAAATCAAACATATTGCTCCCTCAGCTTTCGTGGTTTCCTTATTTGTAAGTGGAATTCTCGCTATTTGTGACAATTTATTTGTTATTCCTTTCCTTGGAATCGCTGGTTCCTATATTATAGGCTCTTTACTATCATCTATATTGATAAGCAAAAAAAGGGGGTGGGTGCATTTCTTTGTGGTGCCAGCGAGCTTTGCTTCATTACATTTCGGTTATGGATTGGGATTCTTAAAAGGAACTGTTGAGTATTTCAAGGAGAGAATTTGGACCCTAGGAAAAACAACTCCCTCGGAATTGGTGGAGAAGATCAGCAAGGATAGTTGTAAGGGAAGATAGGAGGAAGAGCGACAGGAGATGGTACCCATACTCTCCCGCGAAGCTCCCTTGTAAATTGTTTAGACTGTGTATGGCTTTCCATAGCCACGAGTTTGCTGCATTTCGTTTCAAAAAAGTACAAGCCAAAAAAACTGCAAGCGGTAAACCCGTTATTTCTTTTCCGTTATCTCAGATGCTCCTAGAGGAGATGCGCAAGAGGCCCTCTTTCTCACTAACCTTAGAGAGAGAAAAGGAAATAATCCGTGTATCCCTTCCTTAAAAGAACCCTAGATATTGTACTATCTACTTTTTGGATTCTGTTGATTCTGCCCACCTTCCCTTTGATTGCTGCATTCATCAAATTGGATTCAAAGGGACCCGTCTTCTACAT
>JAECRX010000091.1 GCA_016292335.1 Candidatus Sifarchaeum subterraneum
CACCCAAAAATATGTAGCTAGATATATTCCTGATGAAAGAAAAATTATTCCTTGCATTTTTTTTTCAGTAATTATCTTGGAAAATTCCGAAGCCGTGAGTATATTTATCATCAAAAAAGTGATTAATGAAGGCAAAAAATGTTGAGCTCCATAATATGTCCCTGTCAACATAATATTTCCGCCCTTCAACAAGTAATACATGGAGAATATTGGAGCTAAAGCGGAAATAAATCCAAGAACCGCAGAGGCAGAAAGAATCATTGAATTTATTTTAAATGAGATTGTACTGAGCTTTTTCTTTCTTTTTAATCGCAACAATCTATTTATTTTCAAAACTTTAGTAATAGAGATTATCTCGTATCCGGATTTTTTCGTATCCTTTTTGAGAAAATCAATAATTAAATTGAACATGATTTTACTTTGTTCACAGGAAAGACAAGACATAATGCGATTTATTACTTCTTCGAAGGAGAATTTGTATTCAAAAATCAATTTATCTCCAAAATAGAAAAGATTTTTCAAAGAACCATCATATTTTTGTAAGGCTTTTCTGTATGCCCATTCTGGACTTTTTCCAGACGCCAATTCCTCTCCAAAGTATCCGAAAAAATTTTCAACTTCTTCTATTTCTTCATCCATTAAAATTCATCCTAAAAGTTCTGCATGTGTTTTAATCAAAAATTTTTTTAGGATACGAACCAAAAGAACATATATGGGTACTATGGTTAAAATTAGATAGGATGATGAGAGACCATAAATTGCTAAAAATATCCCAGAGAGTATAGGAATAAACAATGCAAGTCCAATGATGATCATCACTCTGCTTTCAAGTTCTTCTGTAAACTTATCATACTCTGTTCTCAGCTCAAATTGGGTTAAATTCATTGAAAACGTCACAAGATCATTATTTATTGAGGGAGAAGATAAAAGAGCCAAAAACTGATTCTTTAAAGTTTTCGAAGGTTGCTGAATTGCGTAGTTATATAACAATTCTTCAGGAGAACATCCATTATTTATTTGGTAAATTAAACCTTGAAAATCTTTGGATATCAATGGAAAGTTACTTTGAGCCACTAACTGGATTGCTCGAAATAACGAACCTGTCGAACCCATACCCATATGCATCGTTCTTGCAATCAAATCAGAGAATTTTTCCAAAATGAATTGTTCTTTTTTATATTCAGTTATTATTATTTCCGTGAAAAAATTATATGCCAAATACGATAAAATAGCCGAAACAATTAACGCTACTACAAAATGAACTTTGAAAAAAGTAAAAAGAAGTGAAAAAAGTATGAAAATTATTGATGTGAGTCCTAAAGCTCCTGCACATATTTCCTCCGGTGTTAGTGAAAGTTTTTCAAAATAATATTTACAGGGCTTTATCAAACTTTCAGAAAAATATTTTTTGCCAAAATGCCTGTAAATGGGAGTAGATGAGAAAAAGTGGCTAAAAAATTTTAAAAAATTAATGCTATTCAACGCTTTCCATCTCTATTTGGCGTATTTGTTCTAATATAATTGAAAATAAGTCATCCCAATTGACAAAGTCCGAAAACTGTTGTTGTTTTATTCTTTCATAATGTAACAAGTGGAAAATTTCACTATTCTTCAAAGGACAAAAAATCCTTTTTTCGGCTAACGTTGAAAAAATTTTTGAATAAAATTCTATTTCGCTTCTGAAACTTTCTTTGGAAAGAGCTTCTAGTTTGGTAATTTCTGTTATTATAGATGCATTAAAGAAATCAATAGGATTTTGGATAATTTCTTTTTGGTTTTGAAACAAATTATATAGGTCGACGAGATCTATTTTTGAAACCCCTAAATCGATTTGAATTTTATTCTGAAAAATTTTAAGGGGGTTCCCTATTTCACAAATCCTAAATAGTCTCCTGATTATTCTTCCCTTAAAATTAAATCTTCTCATGAATAAGATTAAGTCAATTCTAAATATATCAGAAACAGAAATATTATGATGGTTAACCCATTTCATCACCAAATCTTCAGGAGAATAAGCGTGACAAGTTTGTATTGCTCTTAAACCCGCTGAGATTGCGTGAAACATAGCTCTACTGTGTTCAGGAGTTTGAATTTCTCCGAGAAAAATGTAATCAGGGTTTCTGTGAAGCAATTTCATTATTTCAAGGCTTTTAAACCGAGAACCATTTGATTTTTCTATTGGATCAACTGTGAACCTTACTTGATGTTTATTGTATTGAGATTGTTCTACACTTTCGATTGTGTCTTCAATTGTGACTTTTCTCCATTCGGGGGGGGATAAAAGGTCCAATGCATTAACAAGTGTAGTTTTACCTGTTCCAGGTTCCCCCATTACCACTATGTTTCTCCTTCTTAAAAAACAGAAGTACAAAAAGGCGGATATTTCAGAAGTTAGCGTGGAATTTGCGATTAACTCTGGAATAGTGAATGGGATTTTCCTCAGTTTTCTAATATTTAAATGAAACCCATCTGCAGATAATGGTGGGATATCTGCAGCGGCTCTTAAATGAAAGTCGCTTGTAATCATTTCAACCTTAATGGATGGATTGTTTTCATCAAAAGACAAATTTCTTCCTTCACAACGGATTCGTGTAACTAATCTGCTAATTTCTTCTTGTGTAAGATTTATTTTTGTTCTACAACGCCCCCAAACTCGATGATCTAAATAGATATTTGAGTGAAGACTGTCAAGGAAGAATTCTTCAACCATACTGTCTAATAGTAGAGGGGCAATTTTGCTCAAACCAATTGTTTCAAAACAACAAATCTTGGCAAAGTTTTTAGGGTCAACAACGTCTTCTATTTTTGGATATTTTTGAGCGATTAGGTCTAAGAAGGTCTCTTGTCTTTTTCTCAACAAATCATCCAAGCTTAGAAATTTTGTTTCTTCGGGTAACCGATCTATATCAATTTTTAATTCGAATTGTAGTATTAGCTCATCAAATAATTTTTGCAAGAAAGGTGACTCTAATATTGAATATGTGGCATAGAGGGGTTCATTTGTGAATGAAAAGTAGTCTACAATCAATATTGTGTAGGGACCAATTTTGTATTGGTCAAGGATTTTATCATCTTCTAAATATTTTTTCTGTTGGGCCTTATCGAAAATTAAGGATGCATTTTCCATAAAAGGCAAAGGAGATTTGTGGATATTTGTTCTATCTTTATTTTTTGAATTGAAATCCTTCAGAAATGCATTGTTCAAATTGTGCCCATAACTTGTCACTAAAAAAGTATTAAAACTCTCTTCCTTTAGGCACTGTCAATCATATTGGGGACCAAAAAATGAGCATCAAACCAATCCCACAACCCCAAAGTTTTACATTTTTTCTAAGAAAAATCTATAAAGCGTTGGGATTCTTCCTCTACCTGAAGAAAGAGGATTTCGTTAAATTATTCTAAAAATATGGGAAAGATTAAAATTTTTGAAGGAGGGACCCTCTTTTTTCGAAATCAAACATAGAAACTTAATGGGACGAATTGGAACATTATTTACAAAACATGGTAAAGTTGAAACACCTGTCCTAATGCCTGTTATCCATCCGAAAATCCAGACTGTCACTGTCGAAGAATTAGTAAAAGAGTTTAAAGTTGATATGCTAATTACTAATTCCTACATTATTTACAAAGACGAGGAACTAAATAGCTTTGCTAGGAAAAAAGGAGTACATGAGTTGTTAGGATACAGTAAACCGATTATGTGTGATTCTGGATCATATCAACTATATGTATATGGTTCAGTGAACGAAATTACCCCGGATCAAATTATCAAATTCCACCAAGAATTAGGAGCAGATATCGGTGTAATTCTTGATATTCCCTCACACCCAGATGCCTCCTATAAGAAAGCAAAAAATGACGTGGAAGAAACGCTAAATAGAGCTTTTTCTGCAAAGAAGAACATTGAAGACATGCTGATAGCATATACAGTACAAGGGGGAAAATATACTGATTTAAGAGAGTATTGTGCAAGAGAATTAGCAAAATTGGATGGTGATGTTTATCCCATAGGTGGATTGGTCCCATTTTTAGAAACCTATCGTTTTGAGGAATTAATTGAAGTTGTTTTTTCTTCTAAAAGGAACCTTCCCTTAAATAAACCCGTCCATTTATTCGGATGCGGCCATCCCATGGTTTTTGCGCTTACTACTGCCCTAGGTTGTGATTTATATGATTCAGCGTCATATGCAAAATATGCTAAGAGCGATAGATTGATTTTCTCTTATGGAACAAGAAAATTAGAAGATCTTGCAGAAATACCTTGTTTTTGCCCAATTTGTGTTGATTATTCTGCCAATGAGCTAAAAAAACTTGAAAAGAAGGATAGACAGAAATTAATTTCCAAACACAATTTATATGTATGTCTATACGAAATAAAGAGAGTAAAACAGGCAATTAGGGAGGGAAAACTTTGGGAATTAATGGAAAGTAGATGCAGAGCCCATCCAAATTTATTTCAAGCATTTTTAAAGTTGAAAAATTATAAGGAGATTATTGAGAAATATGACCCCTTGATAAAGCCTTCTGCGTTGTTTTTTTTCAGTTCAGAATCATTAAACCGTCCTGAAATCTATAGATATTCCAAAAGACTAAAAAATAGATATTTGCCCCCAAAATCAGCGCGAATCCTGATTTTGCTTTCGAAAATTGGCGAAAAACAATATTCTAAAATATATACACCATTAATAGATTCTTTGTCAAGAAAATTGGGAGATAGAATAGCAAATATTCACTTTGCCTTTGTCTCAATTTTTGGTATAATACCTATAGAATTAGAGAATATATTTCCTGTTTTGCAATCTCTCGCGCCCGCTGAACTTGATATGGATGTTTTGAACTATATAGAACAAATGATTCTAGAATATTTATCTGACAAAAATTATGATTCGATAATCTTCTTCCAAGTTAATCATAGCTTAGATGAATTGATTCTCAAACTGAAAAAGAAAATATTGAATCTATTGATTTTATCAGATTTAGATAGTTTGAAGAAGACACTTGCACAACTCACAATAAAATTCAAAGGGGATGTAATAGACCAAGAAATAACCTGTTTGAGGAAAATAGCAGATTATCAATTTGGAAAAGATGCAGGTATAGCTCTCTTTCCAGATAATCAATCTATTCGTTTTGAGAAATCGAAAAGTACTGGAAAAATCAAAAAAATTTTCTGTAATGAAAATTATTTGTTAACCCTAAGACCAGATAATGGATACTTTTCTCTTGGAATATATGGCGCAAAAGTGCTTCTAAAACATTTTGAGTCCCCAAAGCTTCGAGTGATTGTTGATGATGAAGCGAGCAAATTCGTAAGTAGAGGAAAAGATGTTTTTGCGAAATTTATTTTACAAGCTGACAAAGAAATAAGACCAAAGGAAGAAGTTATAGTTGTAAACCAGAATGATGAACTTTTAGGTGTTGGTAAAGCAGTATTGAATGGGGAAGAGATGTTAGTTTTTAATAGAGGTGTGGCTGTTAATTTACGTAAAGGTGTTGAAAAATAGTCCACAAATGAATTCATTCCGAACGAAAAATATGATTCAAACAATAATCCTTTTTTAAATGATTCAATCTCTAAGGAAGGAAATAATTTTTGCCAGAAGTCAATCCCGATCTTGCAAACATCAATCCCGATTTTGCTCATAGCATATATCGATTAAGACAGAAATATCTTGCCCTGCATAAAGATGGAAAATCTAAAGCTTGGATATCCAAAGACAGGCTTATTTCAGGGGCAGGAAGCTCAATTTATGTCATCTTAGCGACTAGGGGCTGCAGGTGGGCCCTTTCTGAATATGGAGGATGCTCTATTTGTGGTTATATATATGATGCAAAGTTAAAAGAAGTTTCTGCTAGTTCACTTGTAAGTCAATTTAAGAATGCAATGCAAAAGTTTTCTAATTTGATCCCTCCTCTTGGCATAAAAATATTCACATCAGGAAGTTTTCTTGACGATTTAGAGGTTCCATTAGAAGCAAGAAAAAAAATTCTTCAATTAATATCCAAAAATGACCTTATCTCGGAGGTTACCTTCGAAACTAGACCTGAATTCGTAAAACATGATAAAATCCGGGAATGTGTCGAAATTTTAGAGGGAAAATATTTCGAAGTAGCCATTGGTCTGGAAAGTAGCAATGATCGTATATTAAGGGATTGTATAAATAAGGGATTCACCTTTAATGACTTTAAAAAAGCGACAAAGATTGTACAAAAAGAAGGAGCGAATGTTAAAGCATATATTTTTGTTAAACCACCTTTTTTATCGGAAAAGGAAGCAATCAAAGATTGCATTTCATCTGCAATTGATGTTTCAAAAGTTGGCATTAATACAATTTCTTTCAACCCATGTACCATCCACAAAGGCACATTGATCGAAAAACTTTGGAAAGATGGATTTTATCGACCCCCATGGTTATGGTCCTTGCAATATATCCTTCAAGAAACTTTTGAAAAAGCAAAAAATCAGGTCTCTCGAATTATATGTCAACCTGTTGCTGGAGGAAAAAAGAGAGGAGCACATAACTGTGGTAAATGTGATAAACAAGTACTGAGAGCTATTCAACAAGTTTCGCTTCTACAGAATTTAGAATCATTTGACCATTTGGAATGTGAATGTAGATATTTGTTTTATCAATTATTCTCCCATCAGTCATTGAGTTAGAAAGCCACTGACTTTCACTAGTACAACAGTCCAACTTTTATTTGTTCTAATTTGATTTTCAGCCATCCCCGATCACTCACTCCCATTTTAAAGATGTTAAAAATATGCATATGATAGAATGCTCATTCGAATCAAGTAGTAAGCAGAAAGGAAGCCCTTTATAAAAGAATAACTGAAGAGTAAAACAGAAATACTTCCATCAAAAAATTTTCTAAAAGGTTGTTTATGTTATATTAAATACAAGTTTAAAAAATTGAATAATCTTCTCTATAATATACTGTAACTCAAGCCAATATGGCAACTGCCAATACACCCATTCGGGCAATCCCAAATAGTATGTTATGTAGATTTGGAACAAAAGTATCACTATTGTTATTGTAATCAGAACATAATCTCCATTAGACATAGTGATTTCATAATAGAACGTTCGTTTTTTTGAGGCCCCCCATGCTCGTGAGTCCATTGCTTCTGCTAATTGCCATGCTCTTCTTATAGAACTTACAAAAAGAGGAATAATTATTGGTATGAAATTTTTTATTCTTTTGATAAGATTCCCCGATTGTAATTCAAGACCTCTAGACATTTGTGCATCCATTATTGTTTGAGCTTCTTTTGCTAGAGTTGGCACGAATCTATATGCTGTACTTAACGCCCATGCGAAATTATAGGGAACCTTCAATTTTACTAAAGCTTGTCCTAAATCGTCTGGATGAACTGTTTGAAAAAAAATGGAAAATGCGGTCACTAGCGCCAATAACCTGATTACCATAGCTAGAGCAAAAGTTGTTGGAGAGCTGCTGTCAGCAAGTGGCGTATAAGACGAATAATACAGCGAATCGATAACAAAGATAAAAAAAATTAAGAAGGTCAAACCTTTTAGAGAAGCAATCCATTCACGCACAACTTTAGCGAAAGTGATCAAGGGGATTAAAGATATAAATATTATCATTATAGGAATTAAGGAATTATACTGTAAAATTATTATTGAGAGAATAACTGTAAAAAATAATTTTGACCGTGGGTCTAAATTATGTATTATTGTATTTTTCTTTTTAAATTCAAAAGCAGAAAGTGGGGTAAGAGACACTATTCAAAATCCCCTCTTGATTAAATTTAAAATAGCCTTTCTTGCTTCTTCTACAGATATTAAATCTTTTGGAAATGAAGTGATTTTTTGGGAAATATTCCATGAAAGTTCTGTTATTTTGGGTGGAAGTAAAGAAGCCCTTTTCAAGACTTTAAAATCGGTAAGAACATCTCTAATGCCACCATCAGCAATTACTTTGCCTTTTGACATGACTATAATTCGCTGAAAATTTGGAACAACAAATTCTACATCATGAGTCACGACAATCACAATCTTACCTTCATCCACCATTTCTAGTAAATTTTTCAGAAATTTTTCCTTTTGACGAAAATCTTGCCCAATCGTGGGCTCATCGACAATTAAAATCTTGGGATCCGGGGCGAGGACAGATGCCAAAGCGACACGTTTTCTTTCCCCTCCACTAAGAATAAATGGAGATAACTTTCTATATTTCTCCAATTCAAAAAAATTAATTACAGTTTCTACCCGCCTATTTATTTCACTCTCAGAAAAACCGAAATTTTTTAAGGCAAAACTGATCTCTTCATCCACTGTTGATGCAAATAGTTGATGATCTGGATTTTGGAAAACAAATCCAACCTCCCGCGCTAATTTAGCTACTGTAACTGTTTTTGTGTCCATTCCATTTATCAGCACTTTTCCTTTGTTGGGTTTCAAAAGTCCATTGAGATGTTTTACGAGTGTTGTTTTACCTGCTCCATTTTCTCCCATTATAGCAACTAATTCGCTACCTTTTATCTCTAGAGAAACATTTTCAAGAGCCTGTGTAGCATTTGGATAAGTAAAAGAAATACTTTCAACACTTATGCTCAACTTATTGCCCTCAAAATAATATTTACAGCCTCTTCTGAAGTTAATGGGATTTTTTCTACCTTTAGACCATCTTTTTTCAAGTTATCAAAGAGTATAGCTAACTTAGGATATCCAATTCCTATCTCTGCTGGAAAATCATACTCAAAAAATCTTTTTGGAGCCTCATTAAGGATGATTTCACCATCATGCATGAGTAATACTCTATCTGCAAACATTAAGACCATATCAAGCCTATGTTCAATTAAAAGAATGGTTATCCCAAGATTTTCATTTAAATCTCTCAACAATGTAATTATCTTTAGTGCACCCATTGGGTCCAAGTTTGAAGTAGGTTCGTCTAAAACGAGTATTTTTGGTCTCATTGCTAATATGGCTCCAATAGCGACTCTTTGCTGTTCTCCTCCTGAAAGCTGGTGGGGTGGCTTATCTAGTATATCTTGAAGGCCTACCACTTTTGTAACTTCTTGAATTCTTTCTTTGATTTCATCTCTAGGTAAACCTAAATTTTCGGGACCAAAAGCAAGTTCCCTCTCGACGTTAATCGACATTAGTTGGTTTTCAGGGTCTTGAAAAACTAAGCCAACCTTTTGGGTGAGTTGATACATTGGATATTCTCTTGTGAGGAAGCCATCTACGATAACCCTCCCTTTAAATTTCCCTCGTCGGTAAAAATGTGGGATAAGCCCATTTATAATCGACAAAGGGTTGTCTTACCGCAACCACTTAGACCAGTCAAAATAACGAATTCTCCCTCTTCTATTTCTAAGTTAATATTACGAATAGCAGGGGTTTCAAAACTTGCATAAGTAAACTCTAAATCTTCAATAATGATCGATTTCAATACATATCGACTCTTTTGCTTAATCAAACGTTTTTATGAATATAATGCACTATTGAATGCCTTCTCTTATGTTTTTCTCAGCTCAGTTAAAAAGACAATTAAACATTTAACGGACAACCCTGTCCGATAATTCAAAAATTTTATACAGTCCATCTCCTTTTTTCTGGATAGCTATTAGGACACTGATAGCTTCTTCACTTATATAAGTGAAGAACTATGTGCTTTTCCAACAAAGGTGCCAATTCTTCAGATCTCTTTTTCTTCCTAAAATCTTAAGATTTATCCCTTCAAATGAATTTTTAAGAAATCGCCAATAAAGCTGATTTTTCGAGAATAATTTTTACTAAGAAAGATTTATTGTCCATTTGGCGTTCTTTAATACCAAAAGCAGACAATTCATTATTTGAAATGTTATATAGATCACATAATTTTTCAAATTTATTATTATCTTGAATATCTAAGATGATATCTTCTTCTTCAGCCTCAATTAGGCTCGATATATCTTCTTTAGCATTTTCTATGTTTTTAACAATATTTCCTATTATCAGAACAGCTATGTTTTTTGAATTCTTATCTATTCCTAGTTTTTTGATTCCAATATCTATCTGCCGTTGACAAGAGGCATACAAGAGAGATTCCATAGAAATTGTTTTGGAAACATTCCGCTTTTGCACAAAAGCTTTTAAAGCATGCATTGCACTGAAAAAAACGTGCTCCCATGTGGCAATAGAATCAGCATCCAAAAGTTGGATCTCTGTATTGTACTTGTTACTAATTATCTCTATATTTTTCAGCAAAGAACCCGCATCATGAATATTTATGTTCTTAACTCCATAAATACAAACAAATCTTACATCTTCATTAATCTTCAATTTTTTTAAGATCATATCACGGTCTTTCTCCCTTTTTTAAGTAATAAGTGGGGGTTAACTAATTTTGTATTGGATTGGAAAGAAGAGGAAAAATTTTTCCCAATTGTGGATGTCCCTGAAAAGGACTTCTTTTGGCCAATAGAATATTGGACGATCAAATCGTAAACAGTATCCTTTCTAGGGATCAATGAACTTTATTGTTGGATATGGGAATGACTTGGCCTTGTGGAAACGTGAGATGGATTTTGAAACGATCTATCCCGATTCTTGAGATTTAGGGGATGTTTCATAGGGAACGAAAAATATCATAAAACTAGGAAAATCCTAACCAATGACGAAAAATTTGAATTAGTTCCTTAGAAAGTCCTGTTTTGCTTAATTCTTCTTCAACTTCCTTTTTTGTTTTTCCTTCAAATTTTTTCACTATCTTGTTTACTGTTTCAAATCTTTCCCAAGGATAGATTACCCATGCTTCTGTTGTTTCTACAAAATAATCGGGAGTAAATTTAGACCAGGGTTTTTTATGAAGGGCGGTAACTTTAACTTCTTTGGCGCCTTTTTCTTTCATATGATTGACTGCAGAAATTAGGCTTTCACCAGTATCTGCTACATCATCAACTATAAGAACATTTTTATCTTTAACATCAGTAGAAACTGGCTGAACAATTCTAGGTTTTTCTTCTGTCTTGTAAATATCCATATAAAATTCAATTTTGATATTTGCGGTGTTTTCATTATCAAAAAAATCAGACATTAACCTTCCAGGAATCCATCCGCCTCTTGCAATTCCTACAATCACATCTGGAATGAACTCGTCTTTGATCATTTCAAAGAGCTTTATCGACATCTCATATATCTTTTCCCATCCTGGTGCTATGTATTCTACCATTTATGCCTCTCTCCTTATAATGTTGTTTAAAATATGGGGACAGATGTTTATCTTTCTTTTAAGATTAATTCTTCAATATCTCCTAGAACGATCTATTTCAAAAACTTTACTTCGAATTTGGGCTTTTTCAAGTCTCGGTCACGAATGTGATCTTCTTTAAAATTGACGGAATATGAATTTTTGATTGAAATTCGGATTTTAGCATCATTTGTGAGGGATAAAACAAGTGTGCAAAGTTCTTATAGCCCAAAATGTATGAAATTTTTTCGATGTCATCTTTTACGAATCCAGATAGATCAATCATTTTTTGCCTCAACTCAACCCACAGGAAGATATCGAG
>JAECRX010000092.1 GCA_016292335.1 Candidatus Sifarchaeum subterraneum
AACATCCATGAAAAATCTTGACAAATTGATTAAACAAGCCACCGAATCTTTTGAAAAAAATGGAGCCAACGTTTTTATTGCTGAAACAAAAGAAGATGCAGTAAAATATGTTATGGATGAGGTGGAAGGACAAGAAATGGTGGTAAAGAGTAAATGCAACACTGCCAAGGAAATTGGGCTATTTGAAGCAATGGAGAATGCTGGAATAGAAATAATTGAAACCGACCTAGGTGATCGATTAATGTAAATCCTTCCCGAAGAAAAATCCTCCATTCCAGTAGGTCCTGCTATACATTTAGAAAAAGATACTGTTGCATTTGGACTTTCAAGGGATCTGGGAATTCCTGTTAAACCTGAACTTGATGATATTGTTTATGCCGGAAGGATCGGATTAAGAGAGAAAATACTCAATGCAAAAGTCGGGATCACTGGTGCTAATGCAATTGCAGCGGAAGCAGGATGGATTGGGTTAATAGAAAATGAAGGAAACATCTCCTTGATCACGCGGCTACCTGAAAAGCATATCACAATTGCGGGAATAGATAAAATCGTGCCGACACTAAAAGATGCGCTTCACGTGATAGAAAGTGCAGAAATGTTCTTAGGGGTTATTGGTACTTATATAAGCTTCATTCGTGGTCCAAGTAGGACAGGAGACGTTCAAGGAATTACAACTATTCCTATGCACGGTGCTAAAGAAGTTCACCTTGTCTTGGTTGATGATTGGAGAAGTAAAATTATAGGAAGTGATTTTGAAGATATCTTATATTGTATGAATTGCAGTGGATGCTTCTTTTCTTGCCCCATATCTTTTGAAGCGGTAATCAGCTTTGGAAAGGCTTTTAAAGGCGGCGTTGGTATTGTCAAGACCGCATTTATGTATGGATTAGAAGAAGCTGTTGCTGCTGGTCTGTTTATGTGTACAGAATGCGGCTCATGCAAACAGAATTGCCCAGGCGAGATTGATATCCCTTCTATGATCGAAAAATTGCGTGTGGAAGCTATAGAAAAAGGATTAGTTATGCCTCCACACGAAGCGATCGTAAAAAGTATTAAAGAAAATAACAATCCCCTTGAGAGACCCAAAGAAGAACGTCAGGCTTGGTTTGAGAGCTAGTTGCTAAAGAAGAATGTCACTTTCGCCCGCTAGAACACATCTTTGTCTCGCCCTTAGGTCTAAAGTGTACTTCCTTTTGTTAGTTGGAGTTTTGTCCACTGGTCTTCGAGGTTATGGAGTATTTCTTTGATATGTTTCCTTGCATGGAGTTTTTTCCTGTGTTTTTCTCTATAGTCTTCCATTTCCCTCCATTTCTTCCTCATACTTCCGATTGAGATTTTTGTGGACATATCCGGTATGTTGTTATTCAACCCGATTTGTTCAAGTGGTATGACACGTTTTCCATCGATTAACTGTGGGAGGAAGTTGGTAGTGGACACCCCGAATGCCCCGTACAATTCGATGAGATTTCGACAGCTCTCCTTCCCAGTAATGCGGCGGTTGACGTGTTTAATGAAGCGGTTGAAAGACTCCTAGTTTTGGATGGTGCGAGGTATTTTTTCATCGTCATATGTGTAGGACAGATTGTTCCAGTGCGATTCAATGACTTCCATGACTTTATCAATGTCTCCATCGAAGCCTGACCAGTGTACTATATAGTTCACGAATCTCTTCAATTTAGTGCGCACTAAATTACTAGGCCCTTTTAAATCAAGTATTTCGCGTATTTTTTGAAAGATTTTGTGCCTTTCTTTACATTTTTTGGCCACTTCAGTGATGCGAGCGTCCATTTTCACATAGGATGCTAACTCCTCCAAGAGCATGAAATATTTGTCCTTCACCTTTGTCGCTCTCACGCAGCGCGCAAGTGCCCCACTCAGGGTTTTGCATGCGGTAAAAAGCTTCACATAGCGTAATTCAAAGGGAAATCGCCCTGGAGCCTTCAAAAATGCGTCAAACATGTGATAAAACTCAGAAATAATCTGTGCCTCCAAAGCTTGGTCTCTTACGAGCTGTTTGGCGACACGGTGGACTCCCTCGATTTTTTTAAGAGGACCTTGAGTTCATTATAGAAAGCACCCACAATTGCCTCTCCTAGATTCTTGAGGAAGTGCCATTGACATAGTTGATGTTTCACCCCTGGCAAGACGTCTTTCACAGCATTGACAATGGCTCCCTCTTTGTCGCTAATGACAGCACATGGTGAACCAAGTTTCTCCACGATATCCTTTAAACAATCTTTAAGTTCCACAGAACTGTTCGTCTCTGCTACATAAGCTGAAAGCGATAAATTACTTACAAGGTCGCGAAAGATATAGAGGTTCGACTCCCATCCGAAATCGTCCCATCTATACAAAGGACATAGCCGCCCATTTTCTCGAATTCAGTTCTCACCTTTGGGATCTGCGCCTCCTGGACGCACGACAAAAGGTTATACCATCTTCGTTCCAAGATTGGGATCTCTGCCCTTGAAACCTCCAAGTGAAAGTCACTCATTAATTTCTCTTTGACTTCGTCAATGTTCAAGTGATGAACTTTCCGTAACTCACCCACTTTGAGTATCACGTCCACCCCAAAGACCATGTTGCGAAGCACGATGCTTTGTAGGCGTGCAGAGGGCAAAGGCTTGCGAAAAAGCCACAGGTTTCGTTAACACTGGCTTTTTTCTGCTCTCTGATCATTATTGTCCCAGTAAGTTGTTTTACGTGGCGGGGGCGGTGCCAATAAATTGTTCTCAGCTCTCTGCCACACAACGGACAGTTTTCTAGCTCTGCTTCAAAAATGTGAAGCTTCAATGTATTACCACTTTATACAGGTTTTTCCGAAAATCCTATCTTTGGCTCGCACACTCGCCAAAGTTAAATGAAAACACGGAGGACTATGTATGTATAGACTCCCCCATACCAAACTCGATCGGTGAAAAGATGATCTCAACCACGGGTCAAGGTAATGCGGTGAATTTTGTCTTTGAAGCCCATGTTGTGAAGAGCAAGGGCTTGCAAAGTTTGACAAACGCCAGATAGATGAACGTCTGTCTTTACGGATTCGTCTCCTAGCGTTTTAGAATGTTCCAGCTCGAAATTTGTATCCATTCGGCCTATACACCTTTCTACAGCTGTTCTAAGAATTTTCCAGAACTTAGTCTCTTCTCTTCGTCCTTGTTTATGTTTGCGGTGGTAAACCTCACCGTGCAATTCATAGCTTGCTCTAAATGTTTTTTATTCGCATCACTGACGAATTCACCGTCTCCAACAAAATCTTCCACCTCGATCAAGGTGCCATAATAGCCTACGAACTCTTCTATGAATTCTTTGAAGGCTTTTTCGCTCATCGAAGCACTACTCCACACTCCCATCAGCATGGGGATTTCTGTTTCCCCATCGCAGATCAGTTTACCACCCCGCCCCCAATAGGTAATCCTCTTGGAAGAACAGTAGTTCATTCTGGCTCCCACGTCATTAGAAGCTAATGGGTTGCTAATTAATCCTCTTAGTTCTTCCAAACGGGTTATATTTGAAAAATCTGGAATCTGCTCCTTATTAGCGAAACGGAGCTCAACCACCAGAGAATTCTCCTCTGGAGTTCATTGAAATTTTCCATGGATTCCAGATCCTTTATGTAGGAAGAATAGATGCCCACCCCAGCACATCTTTTTTTGAAGTCGAAGGCCTCCTCCAGACCTTCAGTTTTCTTTATGGTCTCCACACAACCTTTCTTGGACGGCATGTTCCACAACACCTGAAAGATATACACCTTTATTTTATCGATGTGGGGGATAGCATTCCTCCCAAGCTCGAGCAGGATATCTACGAAACTAATATCTTCAATCTTTGATAACAATTCTTTGAAGAACTTCTTTTCTTCTTCCAAATCTATCTTCTTATTTCTGAGGTATTTCAGTGTGTTAAGATATGAAAATATTAGAAAACCGTCAATGATGAGTTTTTTTGCTTTGATTATGCCTTTTCGGATACATATTTTTACCAATTGGACGTGTATAGGCTTCATTGCCTCTGAACCGATCCTCTCAATGAAGCGGTTTAGGGTGGACTGGTGATATTTTTTCACGGGACATTTGAGGATTCCTTTCAGTTCTGGATCCGAATTGAAGGTTCTACGCGATTTTGGCGACGTCTTTTCTGCCGAAAAACTTGTGCCAAATCAGAAACCTGAGCTGAAAATGGTGGCCCAAGGGAGGTCGCCCCGTCTTTGCTTTTTTGGCGTCTACGATGGAATAAACTTCCTCCAGACAGCTATCGAGGGCTTCGAAGAATCTCCTCACGAATTTATTCGAAACGTGAGATAAAATCACCTTTAATTTATTTTTAACAGGATATATACAGCGAATCAATAGAAAGATTAATAAAGTATGTTCAATGAGTTGTATCACGGAAAGTAACTCGAAGGAATTCATTTTGAGCACCACAGGATTTTCTCTGAGCAACTCCCTTAAAACCTTTCGACAAAAAATACTGCCCAGAAACCACGGATGCGGTCTTGCTTGACAAGATTTGAGTGGTATCCAGCTTTTAGTGATGAAAAATAGCTGTTTACACATCCAATGTTTTGTTTGTAGCAGAATGTGGCGCATCATCCGCCTACAGCATGTATCGATGTCCCTGCATCATCTATTACGCCGCAGCGTGAAATTCTGAGTTTGATATGGGGGAGTATATACATACATAGTCCTCCGTGTTTTCATTTAACTTTGACGAGTGTACGAGCCAAAGATAGAATTTTCGGAAAAACCTGTATATGAAAAAAGTGATTTAAAATTTAGAGATAAAATTAATGAGGCTGGTTTTAATGTCAAAAGAAAGAAAGAGAAAAACGGAGGAGCCCCGCCTCCCCCGCCATAGCCATTGTCTCAATTGTGGAGAGGCAGTTCCCCCTAGAAAAAAACACTGCACTCCAGGCTGTGAACGCGAATATTCACGTTGGAAAAAAAGAGAACAAATGAAAACAGTGGGTATGATCCTTGTTTTACTTACTGTTTTGATATGGTTTTTTGTTTCCAACTATTTCCTTTTCCCTGGTTAAATTGAAGTAAATTTCTTCTCGTGTGCGGTATATTGAATTTTATTTCATTATTTCATTACGTTCTTGTGTATTACTTTCATCTGCTCTATGTAAAACCCGAAACTGACTCACTAGTTTTGTATGGATGCAAGTTTTAATTTTTGGTTAAGGATCCAAAAATGCAAAGGAAAAAAGGAAAAAAATGAGAGACACTAGAGAGGATTTAAAACTATCTCAAGAAAAATAAAAAGATGAGAATTAAAGAGATTTATGATGTGTTAAGGATTTATGATTCAGTAGCGCGAAGACAACTAACTATGAATAATATCTGTTTAATAGTCTGATACACCATTCATTGTTTTAGGTCAAATGGATCAACAGATTTTGATCGTTTATTTTTCCGAATCTTTGTGTATTTCTTTCATTCTCCAAATTCCAAATGAGCCAACTGTTTCGCTGGTTTCCACTGGCCTATACCAGAGCTTTTTTGTGCCAATTTTAGCGCGTGCTTTCCATTTAACACCTTTTGGTTTAGCGTCTATAATTTCAAACATTTTATCGATTTTCAGGTTGATATCGGTGATATCTGATTCAGAGAGGGCTTCGAACTGAGGAAGCAATTCTTTAATTCCTTTCAGGTTTTCGGTGAAAGTATAGTAGAACCCCCAATCTTTGGCGAGAAGTTCCGCGATATATTCAGCATTTATCATATTTTCTTCTTTATCACCGACATCATGTGCTCTAATTAGGATAATAGAATCTTTAAGATCTTTTTCGCCAAAAAATTCACAGATCTGCAATTTTTCAAGGAGTAAATCAGTGACGCTGATAGTCAAAGGATCAATTTCCAATCGATTTTTGAACTTGACAGTATGATTCATTTTCAATTCATCGAAGAATACATCTAAGAAGTACCATCCTTTCGGGTGAAAATAGATGTGCCTTCTTGTTGTGGCGGAAGAGAGAGTTGTTTTTCTTTTAATGAAAGGACTTCCATACACTAGATTGCCATAATCTCGAAAGAAGTCTGGCATTTTTTTTTGTTGTTTTCTATAAGCCATAAAATCAAGGTCGGTAAATTCTTGCTCTCCCTCCAATCTACCAAGTTTTTCTGCCAAGTTCTTGAATTCAAGACTATGAAGGCGTATGGCAGCACCTCCAATAACCCGTAAAATGAAACCACGCTTTTTTCCTTCTTCGACAATTCTTTTAGCCTCATCTAAGAAAACATGCGAAGGAATAATTCCTTTCCACTCTTCAGGCATGTCAACAGTAATTTCATCGTCTTTTTTCATCAGCCAAACCATGGGAAATCATCCTTTTGTCTTATTATTTTACAAATTAAAAGGAATTTTTTAATTAAAAATATTTTTATAAAGAAAACAGCGTCCTACAAGATGTTCATGCTTCATGAAGTGATTTATGCACTCTAGAATAACTAAATACTAATTTCAAATTATTTAGTTTTTTTCACTTCAAAAAATCGCTCAGGGCAACAATTTTGGCTCTAGATCTAGACTTTAGCCATTGTAGCAGTTCTTCACCAAATTTCATTTTGGTTCTTTTGATGGAATTTGCAAGTGAATGTTCCTTTAGGTCAGGTTTTGAATATTTGCCAACATATTCTCCAAATTCCATTCCTGCTAGTATAATTGTTTTTGCTTTGAAATAATCTGCTAAAAACGCACATCTATCTCCGTCTGTGAACCCACCAAAGTTGTATACATTTGGCAAAGGTTCAGTTTGAGTCGTTCCAAAGATCTTTCCTTCAAATTTCGGAACAGCTTTCATGACTGCAGGAATATTATCTCCGTGAGCGTGGATCACACTGATTGTTCCTTTAGAATTTGCTTCAAGGATATCTTCTATTTTGCCATCTAGATCTGTCACATTTACATGCGGAACAATTCCTACCTTTAATAATGCTGAAACAGCTCCATCAGCAGCAATTAGGATAAATTTTTTGTGGAGTTTCTTTTCGATAATTTTTTCTATGTCCTTTTCTAGTGAAGGACTAGCTCCAAAAATAATAACATTTTTATCAGATATGAGCTCTTCAAACTCCTTTAAATTGATATTTCTCCCTTCTAATAAGTTATTAAGTATTTCAGCTGCTTTATGATCCATTTTAGGATCGTAGCCAAGTGTTTTAACAATCTTTTTATACCAAGGCACCCAATCTTCGAACCTGATCATGAAAGAACCTCATGGTTTTTGATTTTTAGATATCTACACATAACCAACTGATGAAGGATCTTCAACGGCAAAAAATGTCCCTATGCTTCTTCAATCAAATCTTCGGCAATATGGCCATGAAAACGTTTTAAATTTAATGGATATACCCACAACACAAATGTAGTCATAAGATGTTTGCCTCATGATATAATCATGGACACAAATAATCATAAAAATTCAGGTGGAATGCATTACTTTTGGTTTAATTAAATCTAAAACTTCGTTCGATAGATGCATACCAAAGCCGATAACATCTCGGAAAAAATGGACGGCCTTTTCATCTTGGTTAAAAATTAATTCTCTTTTCGAATGTATGCTAATTGTTCTTCTGGAGAAATCTTCACAGCGCTTTAAAAATTTGTCTGCATCGACTAGTTTTTCAAAAATCATCGGACCACTATCCGGGTGACTTCTGATCTTTTTACTTAATAAGATGACTCTTTCGGCATTGCTCCTGATCCCCAAACCTGGTAATGAATTCATGAGCACTAACACGCAAATTAAAAACTCATTGCTAGCTTTCAAAAACCTCCTCCATGATTCTTGGGTCTCTTTTCTGTTTAAAAGATTTATGGACTCCTTAATTTCGGGTAAAATATGATCAAGTGTATTTTTGCAGATCGGATATGTAATTCTTTTGACTTGTTCATCGTCCTTTATTAGATACTTTCCTTTTTCTCTTGGAAATTTTTTCAGGAAGGGTATTGCTGTAGTAACCGTTTGATCAATTATTGTGTCCAAGAATTTTAAGGTAATCTCAATGGGTAGCTCGGGATCAGGTGATTCGGGTGTATTAAGTATCAAGAGATGAATTGAAGTTAAATAAATAGTTTTAATCCCTTCGAAAATGCCAAAACTGAGTTTTCGAGGAACGGATATACCATATGTAAATCCATGAATTTTTAGCCATCTTTCGATTATACGATGTTCTATGTATTTCCGACTCAGAGGATAAAGTTTTTCTCCATCTCTTACTTGAAGGAAATTGTATGGGCTGGAATAATACTTATATCTTTGACTAAGCTCGCCTGACTTGTCAATGTTGTCCAGCTCATCTGATAAGAACTGTGATATTTCTCTAGATCCGAAAGCTGAACGATGGTGAGCTAAAAGAACTCCTTCAAGCTGATCAATCGCCCTTGAGGAGATAGAGGAATCAATGCCCGCTCTTATTAGCGATTCAAGAATTTTACTTGATTTGAAAGAAGTAATTTGCCCCGAAGGAAGTATAACGTGTTCCGCATACTTGTCTGCTTCTTCAAACGTTTTTTGAAATATTTTTTGCTCCATTCTGTGTCTATCTGTTTCTATTTCTAACAAGATATCAATGATTTTTTCTGCTTTTTCTCTTCTTGAGGGCAATAATAAAATCTTATTGTCCTTTTCTTTTATCAAAAATGTTTTTTCAAGAGAATCAACCATATTTTTGACTTTAAAAACTGTGGAATCAGTATTGTAGACCAAAATCTTAATTAATTCGTCATATGCAATTCCATCAAGTTCTTTTTTTGTTAAAAGACACATAATTCCCAAGATTTCCCACAGATTTTCCTTGAATCCCATTTCTATAAGTAATTTTGAACATTCTATAAGTTTGTTAAAATTAGCAAGTATTGTCTTTCCAAGGACAGAAAGTTCAATATATTCTGTATTTACCATATTTAGCAGTTTAAAAATAATTGAATTTTCTAATTGCCTCTTATCAATCTTGTAATTCGAAAGTAGATCCGAGAGTTTTACCTGATAATGTGATGAAATAAAATCCAAAATTTCATGGGCTTTTTCAAAGAGTTCTGATTCAATCAGCGAGGAATATGTTTTCAATTCTAAAATTTGAATGTAGTGCTTATCAGCCTTTTTTAGGCTAGCAGACGGCTCAATAATATTTGAGCCAACAATTTCAATACCGTTCTTTGAAAAAACAGGAGTTAAATAGACTTTGATATCGTCAATTGCTCCCAACAATTGGGTATATTGATAACATCTGATTAAAAAACCAATGGAATTTAGGTCGTCCAAAATTGAATATTTCTCGATTGTAAGAATAGGTGATTTCTTTAAATT
>JAECRX010000093.1 GCA_016292335.1 Candidatus Sifarchaeum subterraneum
CAAAAGACCACGACAGGCATCCTTCTATTGTAAAGAAGAAAAATGTGCCCGCTTCAACAAAGAATATCCAGCCGATCTCAACGGGGCTATCAATATCGGTAAACTGTCTGTTGGGTATATCCTGGCGGACCGGGTTGCTTTGACTCAACCCATAATTCCACCAAATTTTTGCGAGTGGAAAACCTCTCCGGATTGCGATTCCTTGTAGGAATCTACGTCCTTTTGGGCGGTGAGGATGTCAAAATATCAAAAATGCTCGGAAAAAACCTTTTCAAGTTTTGACAAATCACAATGAAAAAAAAATTGAAAAATAATCATTTGATCTTCGTAGCAATGTTAAAATTGTATTTTCTTCGGATTGAGAAATGCTATAGTCTTTGTTGCAATAAATCTATATTCGCAATTCTGAATACCCGCGGGCATCAATTTCCTCTTTCAATCTCGTGAGTTGTTCTTCTAGTTCAAATATTACTATTTCTCCTAATGCAGCTATTGAAGTACCGCCTTCAAGAAGATGGCCACCATGGACATGGCCTTCATGATCTGCAACAGTGATGTGTACATGGACAAAGACATCTACTGGATTACCCTCTTTATCAACAGCTGTAGCAATATTACCAAGTATCGATGTAATTTCGAGAAAACCTTCTTTTGGAATTGGTTGGTAAGCTCCTTTCTCCATAGAATACACTGAAAAAGTTGCACCGTCTGTAGCCCCAACACCGTAAAAAAATGCTCCTTTGATGCCTTCTTTTTTTGCAATCTTTGTCAACGCTTTTATTATGTCCTCTCCTTCAGCTAATCTCACTGCGATCACTCTTTTGATTTTCGCTTCTAAAAGTTTTGTTATTTCAGCCAATTCTATCCCTCTATTTTTTTTTTCCTTGCATTTTTTAACGCATAGACACAGTATTTTTGAATTATAAGATTCTGGATGTGAACTACCACCCAACAAGTTGAGTGACTTCCTGATTCATCCATCTCCTAACGGAGCATGTCTAACAGGCTCTACGAGCAGTTCCGCCCTGAATATAATTTTTGTTTAAAGAATTGGCGAGTATGACCTCAGCTCAATTCGAATATCTATAGAGAAAAAGAGATTTTAAAATGTTATGAAAGACTGAAAGAAAGCAATCAATCCACCTTACAAGTAGGTTGTGTTTAAGAAATCAAATTTTAGTTCATAAAGCTTAAATGTCCCCTGAAAATAGCAAAAAGAAAATCGAAAACCAATCGTTATGACGATTTATTCTCCAAAAAAAATACTGCACATTCAAATTTTTTTAAGTTAGATTCGTGTATAAGAACAACACTGAGGTGTGTGATCAATGAAAATTGAGAAATTGCCATCAACTTTAGTATATCCAAGTCCAGTTGTTTTAGTCACAGTGATTGATTCAAGAGGAAAAGCAAATATCATCACATTAACGTGGGTTGCAAATCTTTGCCACGAACCACCAACTGTTGGTATAGGAGTTGGGTCTAAAAGTTATTCACGAATTCTTATCGAAGAAACTAAAGAATTTGTGATAAATATCGCATCGACCAAAATTCTTAAAGAAACAGAATTTTGCGGAAAAACTTCGGGAAAAGATGTAGACAAGTTTGCGATGACAAAACTAACTCCCGTTCCATCCATAAAAGTGAAACCTCCTGCGATCAAAGAATGTTCTATAAATATAGAATGCAAAGTGTTACAAAAGATAAAAATGGGATCTCATGACCTTTTCATTGGTGAAATTATCGCGGTTCAAGTAGATGAGGATATTCTTGATGAAAAAGGAGAAATCGATTTTCATAAAGCTATGCCCATTGTATACATAGGTGGATACGACTTAGGTGAATACTGGAACTTAGGTGAAAGAATGGGTAAGTATGAGATGTACACACGGAGTTAATTTATAATTTTAAATAACAAGAGGCTTATTCCTCCTATGGATAAAAATGCATTTAACATACTGTATGTCTGCTGGAGTTTCTATTATTCAGATATGGTATCGTAAGAAAAATGTGATAAAACGCTTTTTTGGGAAGATTTAGATATTTTTTTGAAATATTTACTTGGAAGCACTGCTATAAACCAAAACTTTATAAATAATAAACTCCCAATCAATAAGATGGAGGATAGGGTACAAAAAATTATGTACATAAGTATCCTTCAACTATTAAAACAAAACCCCTTTGTATAAATTTATTCTTGAAGACTATCAGAGAGTAAACGAAAATCTCATCAAGTTCAGGTAATTATTAAGTCTTCTGTGGTGGGGGAGATTCGAGTTGCCTTTTGTAAATAACTTAGAGACATAAAGCCATCTGACTATTCGAAGAAAGTGTCTTTATGACAATATAGATATGAACAGACATTAACTTATACTCAGGAAACTCAATAGTTACGAAAAACCCTACCGGAGAACCCTATTATTAGGGGCAAAAATGTTCTCATAGGAACGAATGTAAATTCCATTGAAGAGGATCTAAGTCCTACTTCTTTTCAAAGAATTCATAAGATTCATTAAGTGGTTAATCTAACCATTTATCTTCATATATCGAAATGTACAAAGGTTCTTCTTAATATAACCTTTTACTTGAAAAATTTCAGAAGGAGGAATAAATTCATGTCGAATATTGGATCTACTAAATCAGATAAAAAATTTCGCCATCACCCGATAACTTCTGATCAATGTCCAGATTGTGGAAGTAATGAACTCATTATGGACGATATAAGAGGGGAAAGGATCTGTAGCAATTGCGGATTAGTCATTGATTCGAATCTAATAGATAGAGGGCAGGAGTGGCGGGCATTCACCGCTCAAGAAGAGATGAAGAGAAGTCGAGTAGGCTCACCAATTAAATACACCATTCATGACAAAGGTCTAAGTACCATAATTGGCCCAGAAGATAGAGATGTCCATGGCAACAAACTCACTTCGAGAAAGCGGGCTCAAGTTTATCGGCTACGAAAATGGCAAATTAGATCAAATCTGCACAGTTCATTTGACAGAAATCTTACACGTGCTCTGAGCGAACTTGAACGGTTATCAAGCCAACTAGGAATTCCTAAATCTATTCAAGAAATAGCAGCAGTAATTTATAGAAAAGCACTTAAAAACAGAGCGGTAAAAAGACAACGAGTTGAGGCCAAAATAGCTGCAGCTCTATATGCAGCTCTGCGTATCAGTAAAATTCCAAGAACCTTAGATGAAATTGCAAAAGTGTCACAACACACTAAAAAAGAACTTGGAAAATGCTATAGACTCCTAATTGAAGGAATAGATATGGATATCCCTCTTGCTAGTCCAATCGACTATCTAGCTCGTTTTGGGGAAGAATTGAAATTATCTGTCGAAACCCAAAAGTTAGCTATTGAAATACTCAAAAAAGCCAAAGAGGAAGGATTAACAGGAGGAAAGGATCCTAAAGGATTAGCGGCAGCTGTAATTTATATTTCAGGAGTTAAAAATAACGAACGAAGAACTCAGAAAGAAATAGCAAAGGTAGCCCAGGTCACAGAGGTAACAATAAGAAACAGGTATAAAGACCTTGTAAGAAAACTTGGAATATCAATCTCCGCTTAGATCCCGCAAAAATTCCCTTTTATTTTTTATATTGATTTTTTTTTTATACATGTAAATTATCCTAAGATTATAAGAAAAAATTCTATTTAAAAAGTAATTCTAATTTTTTTCGAAGTTCAAAGCCAATTCGTTACAAGATAGTTCACATAGGGGCTCTTGCAGAGAACTCCCAATGTCTTCCGTTCTTTGTATTTTCTCCATGCACTTCGATATACTCTTCACGAATTGAAACTTGTGGAGATATATGACGAACGATCATTGAATGGTCATTAATTAGTTCTTCTTGGAATCTAACAAGATCAATGTCTTGCTCATCCGGAATAGTTAGTTCCCTTATTTTACCTGATTGATCAAACTTTTTACTGTTAATTACCGATGAGGCTTTAAAGGGCGTTATAGAATGTATTTTGAATTCTAATAGTACTTCTTGTGAATACCACACTTTCTTTTTTAGTTGATCTCCTTTTATTGGGATTAAAACTTCAATATAAAATTCTCCTTCTCCTGAAGCTGTTGTTATCTTTTGATTTTCTTCAATGATATCATCTGTTTTGCTGTTAATCATTCTTATCGTTTCATCGTGCTGAAAATTGCAAGAAAATGTGCCTTTTCCCAGCCCTCTTAAATAGTCTTTGTTTGAACCATCTTGCCAGAATTGCGAGTTGAAAGGGAGCCTCTCCTCTATATCACTCAATTTTCTGGTTTTGAAGGAGAAATTTCCATCGAAAGACCATGACACTTTGCAAGATTCAATTCTGGGAACAATCATACCTATTAAAGTTGGACCGTAATCCTTCTTCGGTTGATAGCGGGATTGATAACAGTTTCCACTATATCTTTCAATTATTTTCCCATTCCATTCTAAAGGTTTCTCTTGACCCTCTTTGCTCGTTTCTTCAAGATCCAATATAAATCTGTGTATTTTTCTGCCCCATTCTACTGATTCTTCTTGGCCATGATCACTCATATCTATAAACTCCAGTATTTGTTGTTTTCAGCCACTTCAGACAAAAGAAATACCCGGAGTATATTTTCCTGCTTCTTTATTCAATTCAGAGTTTATAAGTTATCTTTTTATACTAAGAAAATCTGGCAAAGTCAAGTCAAAAAAAGTTTTAAAAAGCCCAAATTGTTTAACCCTGCAAATGATAGACAAAAAAATAGTTTTTTGAAAGGATGGGTATTGTACAACTATTTTTCCTCGACAGTTATCGCCTCATTAGGACATTCATTAACGCATACCATACAGAAAAGGCAGTCATCAATATTGATTGGGTTTGCCTTTTCATTCTCTATTATATAAACTTCGGCTGGGCAAACATCAACGCATGTGGCGTTACCATCACATTTATCTTCATCTATTGTTATGATAGTGTCCTCTCCTTCGTATCTCTTATCCAAATTGTGACCTCCTTTTGTACTTTTGTTTTGAGTTTCATGTATTGTGATCGCTTTCGATTTGGATAATCTTCCGATGTTTTAAAATCTTTCGTTAATAAC
>JAECRX010000094.1 GCA_016292335.1 Candidatus Sifarchaeum subterraneum
AAAGATCAATATCTTTCATGATATTGACAAAGGAATGATCGTAACGTAAAATCGATGCAATTAGGGATCAGCTCATATTGCATTTATATATTAAAGTATCGCCGATTCTAGTGTTGTGTGGGTAAGTTGATGTGTGTCCATATTTAATATATGTCATAAAGAAACTTTTCCTTAAATAAGCAGATTACTTTAAATCTCTAAGTTATTTACAAAAGGCAACTAACTCTCCACGATTACTCATAGAATACTCTTGGAAGTATCATTATGGAGGAGGAGAAAGTGTTTCTAGCGAATAGTTCTTCTGAAGACTTTTCCACGATTTTTGACTCAATGACGATTCAGTTATTGCGGGAAGGATACCAGTTTTATATGAAACATAATGTTAAGGCTTCAGTTTGTTTTTACGCTCTTAGAATTGCTGCTAAATATTTGATGAATTGTGGTAAGCCCAGAGAAAAGAAATTAAATTCTTTTTTTGCTTCTTGTTTGTTTATAGCAAGTCGAAATCCATGGTCCCATCCAAATCATCGATCAAAAAAAGATTTTGCTGACCACTTCCAAATAAAAAAAATAAGCTCACTTGAATGGTATCTTTCAAATCTTGTGGAAAAACTAGGTTTAATAATCATTTATGACGACTATCATTTTCCTTACTTCTTGGACCCAGAAGACGTAATGTTCTCTGTAATCACCTCTGTTATAAAAACAGAACTTGAAAATTCATTTGTAAAGGCTCTCTTAGAAGTTGAAACATTTAACAAAGGTGTTTTAATTGAGGAGATTATAGATATCCTTGTTAATAGACTTAAAGTTATCCCCACAGATTTTTCAAGAGAAATCGGAAAAATCGTTTTGGATTTAATCGAAAAGGAATTAGAATATAAAAAATTAACCGATGACTAATGAAATACTCTTTTGAATATCGTATTAATGCTAATCACTGAAAAACGGTGTTCTTTTGATTCCAGTCAAAGGATAGCAGATGCTTTGGCGTGATAACGTTTTTGACTCTTAGCCTTAATCGTGTATAACTACTTCTTCGATGATGGTTTTACCAGCAACTACTTGGTCAATGCTGTGGACCACAGCGCCAACCTCTTTTAATGAATCATTAATTGTCTCAAAATCTAGATTGTTGCCCTGAATTATCAGTTTGATACTCTCTGTGTTCGCGTCAACTTCAATTAAAGTTGCATTTACACTATCCACACCTGGTTTAGAAACAATTAAATCGACTAACTCTGTGAGGATGGGTGCATGAGGTTTTAGTACGTCTAAAACTAATCTACGAATGTTCCCCATTTTCAGATCTACTCTCTTTTTAGGTTCTACTTTAATTTTTACTCCGTTCTATTTTTTCTTATTTTTTCTACTATATTATCTTTATCTATTCCTCTTCAAAATTCCTATGAAAATTTTTTTCCTCCTTCTTCTATGACTTCCAAAGGGTTTTTGTTTGATTAACCCCTTATATTCTCTTATAGAGAAACATCTAATCCTGATTTAAAAACCATATGTTCCTCAATTCCTCTTTTCTATAAATGAGAGAGTTTTCTTGATGTGTTTCTATGAACAGGGGTAAACAAAGACGAAAAATGAAAATAATCCTTATAATGGCCTTAATTATATTTTTCGGAGCTTTTTTAAGGCTATTTAGGCTCGGAGATTCTTGTTTTAGGCCCCATCATGGATGGAATGAAGCTCATTTTGCTTCTGTAGCAATAAATCTGTGGAAATACGGACTTTTCTTCCAAAAACCAGTGGAATTTACAACTTACGACTTCACTAATCCTCCTCTGTGTACCTGGCTAATGGCGATTGCAATTAGAGCCACTGGTAACATTGAATTTGGTGCAAGAATAATACCTGCAATTTTTGGGATCTTAAGCATTCCGCTATTGTTCTATATTGGGGAAACTTTGTTCAATGAACGAGTAGGGCTGATAGCCTCATTTTTATTTGCTTTTAATTTTGGAGCTGTCTATTTTTCTCGAACTGCTCAATTGGATGTACCAATGCTCTTTTTCATATTGATAAGTTTTAGTTTTTGGATAAAATATTTAATTGAAAAAGATATTACATTTGCCATCTTATCTGGCGTTTTTCTTGGAGTTGGATGTTTTATAAAACTTCTGGCGATTATTTTTGGAATAGTATACTTTCTATCAATTTTCGTTCATCCGAAGAATTTTTGGAATCAAATCACGAAAGGATTCGTTATAACAACCTGTATTTACTTGTTTTTTCTCTTTTTATGGTTCTTCATAGTTTGGTGGATTGGCCACCTTAATTTGATGTTTTCTCAATTAAAATGGTATATTTTTGGATCTCCAGGTGAAGGAAAGTTCGAAATACTAACTTTACATTCCTTGCTTTTGTTAACAAATTTTAGTCTACTTATCTTTTCTTTGCCTGTGTTGTTGTTGTCCTTTGGCGGTCTAGCACTTGGTTTAAGAAGAAGAAATAAAAGTGATTTAGTCCTCAACTGTTGGACACTTGTCACACTAGTTTTTTTACTTTTATTTCATAAGCATGATTATTACTTGCTGATTGCTGTTCCTCCATTCTTATTTTTATGTTCTGTTTTTCTAGTCGAAATCTTAAATTATTTCGAAAAGCAATGGCTTCGTGATCCCAAAGATACGCTAAAACTGTGGTTAACAAATGTCTTCATTCTTTCTATGGTTTTTTCGATAAGCTTTCAGTCCTCTTACAATAATTTAAACGAACGTTACTCATATTCTGATTTCCAAGTTTACAAAGAAGCTGGTGAATGGATTAAAACCCATTCTCCAAACGATACACTTTTGATAGCAACAAATATACCTGTGATGAAATTTTACTCGGAAAGAGAAGTAATTTCTCCACCCGAAAATCATGAAAACATAGAAAAATACTTTTATGAAGAAAAAGTCATTTTGATATTCGATATTCCCGAACTCAGTGAAAAATGGATACTTATAAAGGAATTTATTTTCGCTGAAAAAGCCTACAGACTTTTTATCAACCTGTATGGAATAAATCATCTATTATAGGAGGAAATATAATGTCAATTGGTGAAAAAGACCTTTCAATCATAGATATTTTAGTTAAGGACTCGCGAACACCTTATGTCCAAATAGCCGAAAAAATCGGTTTATCAGAAGCAGCAGTAAGAAAGAGAATAACCAGAATGCAAGAGAACGGGATTATTAGAAAATTTACAATTGATGTAGAAAAAGATGTATTAGTTAGAGCAATTTGCCTCATTACTGTAGATCCAGCTCGAAACACACCAGAAGTATCTGAAGAGTTAATCAGTGCTGAAGGAGTGGAAGGATGCTACGAATTGACTGGCAGCTATGATGTAATAGCTTTCCTTTTTGGTTCAGACATTAAACAGTTAAATAATACCATAGATAGTATCAGGAGAGTTGAAGGAATTTTAAGTACAAATACATCAATTGTACTTAGAAGCTGGTAAATATAACAGAAAAGATTGATAGATCTTCGAGCTTACAAACTATAAAATATCGATAGAAGCCATTACGAGTCATTCCAAGTTTTTAATGGCTTCATCAACTAAAACGCTTAAACCTGCTGGAAGATAAACAGAGTCTTGTTTTCCTTTCAAGTTATCACATCCATTTTTAGTTATTATTCTGATTACTTTGTTGGTGGCAGTGTTTATGAATCAACATGATTACTAAGTTAGCAGTTAGAAATCGTATAGAAATAACTGTGAAAGCACTTAGAAAATAGGCGAATAAGTTGAGGATGGTACAAAGTGATTACGCCATATTGATAGCATTGAAACCTAACCCAAAAAGCTATACAGAACTCAAGAAAGAGGTTAGAATATCAAGACCTGTCTTATTAAGGCACCTAAAACGATTACAAAAAAAGGGATTAATTGAACGTGATATAGACACTAGAGAGTATAAATTATCCAAAAATTATGTCTACAAGAAGATTTTATCCAACTTCGATGAGTTGCAAAAACTTAGTGACATTCTATTACCGATTCTTGAAGAGGAAGAAAAAATAACACAATTAACCGATATAAAAGATCAATTTAAGGAATTGAGTGGCCTGCTAGGCAGGGAGTTGGTTAAGTTGCAGTTTGGGTTAATATCACTATTCAAGAAGGCATTAGAGCAAGAAGAATATGGTAAAGCACAATTACTTGTTGAGGAAGTATCCGTGAATGTGATTACACCATGGATGGTTTTCTTGTTCTATGCTTTATGGCAAAAGAAGGATGTGGCTTTATCGTTGTTGGATAAAGAGTTAGAAATAGTTAGTAAAAAATAGGTCCTGCTATCGAATAATTCGATACCAACCCCATAGTGGAGGGGTTTTGCTTGAGAATTGGAGTATGTTTATGCAGAATGCCAATAACACGGGGCATATCGCGTCTCCCGCGCCTTTGAGCAATGAGACGTTCTGGTCGTTTGCAATGGGAACTCCGCTCTCATCTGGGGTTAGTGAGTCAGCGCCCGCAGTGAATGGGTTGCGGGTGTATATTGGGGGAATGGATGGGTATCTCTACTGTTTGAACGTGTATACGGGGGTGCAGATCTGGCGGACATGGTTAGCGGGGACGATTCGGTCGTCACCGGCAGTGGCATATGACCGTGTGTACGTGGGTTGGATGATCAACAGGTGTATTGTCTGGCTGCGAGTGATGGGCACATTAGCTCCGTCCCTCTCCTCCTTTTTTTCCAGGGTTCTTCTCAGCTGTGGTCTAGTGGTTTTTAGGGTTTTATTCCGATGGCTAACAGGTATCCGAGATATGGCGAGGTGGTTTTATCCCGTAGGAGGATCCGTTTGCCTTTGCTGATCTGTCCGTATTTTTTCCGGATTTTTTTGCTTTTCGCGGCGAGGACGAGCATTTTCCATAGGATGCTCAGGAATTTTCGGTATCCTCCTATCTCTTTGATGGTTTTGGAGACGCTGACGTTTTGGGTGGGATCCTGGATTTCTTCTACATATATCTCTACGAACGTGGCGTTTTGGAAGGCGTTTTTCCATTCTGTGGGGGTGTTCAGGGTAAAGGGTAAATCGGTGATGTCCTGAAAGATTTTTTCTCCTTCGGTGACTTTGTCAATGGCGTTTAGGGGGATCTCGTCGGCTTTGTACATCTCATTGATTCCGAGGTATCCGTTGGGTTTTAGGACGCGTACGAACTCTTTGAATGCCTTTGTTTTGTCCAGGAATTGGGAGACAAATACGGTGAGGACGACGTCGAAGCTGTTGTCGTCGAACTGTAGGTTGTAGGCGTCTCCTATTCTGAAGTCCACCTTGTCGGTTAGGTTCATTTCTTCGGCGCGTTCTTTGGCGCGAGTGATCATGTGCTCGGCGATGTCGATCCCAACAACGTTGCACTCGAATTCCCTGGCTATGTAGCAGGAGTTCCATCCTGTTCCGCAGCCGACCACGAGTACTCTTTGGTCCTTCCCTATTTTGCAGAGTTCGGCCAGTCGGTCTATGGAGCTCAATCCGCCTATGTTGAAAAAGGGGACGTCCATGTATCCCATGAAGTCGTAATAACTTAGGTCTTCTATTTCTTCGGTTGATAACGATTCTTTATCCATTTGAATCTCCTGGGATTCGATGGAGGTCGTCATTGGGTGTTCATTCCTCCCTGTGGTAGAAGTATTTCTTTCTCTGTGGATATTATTGCTTCAGGATATTTATATATTCGCATATTGTTGGAAAATATGCAAATTACGAAAATAATGCAAAAAAGGTTTGTTTTGGGCGTGATGAGGCAATTTAGATGATTAGTGTCAACAGAACCGAGAGATGTTTGGTAATAAATGTTTTAAATGAACCCAGTGATGCTTGTGTCATGGATCAAAAGGGTCTGCAGTCTATCGTTTTGGGTGGATTGATCGTTACCCTGTATGGGTGGGGATTCATCACCCTCAATCCTGCCTATCCCAGTATCGCCGATGAGTTCCATGTCAGCCCTCAACTTGTCGGGTTATTGCTTTCCTTTTACGCGTTACCGGGAATCTTTGTATACCATTTTACGGGATTCTTATCTTCATAATCTCTAGGACTCAGATTAATGTAAACGCTGGTGTTTTTGACGTTGAGCTCCAACCATGTTTTAGGTTCATCATCCTTGGATCTATGCTATTGATGGTGTCAATAGTTGCACTTGTGTTCCGGAAAAGGGATGTTTTGATATTGCGGAGATGTTATCTTCCTTTAATTAAGTATACCAAAAGAGTCCCCGATTCATCACACCTACGAATATATGCCTTCTCGTGGCATTTTTGTAACAGAAACTTATTCTTGTATTTCCTCATTAGAAAGTTTTTCTTTTGCATCTTTAATTGCTTCACGGATATAACTATCGATTTCATCCCATTTATCTATGTTGCTGAATGTTATCTGCTTATTCCTTGTCCAAGAATCTCCTTTTTTACGCCAACGATAAATTGCAAGAAAAATATTATCCCTTTCAGGATCTCTAAGAATTAAAGCTGCGGTCCACCATACTCCTCGTTTGGTTATCGTTCTGCCGCTAATAACCTCGTAATATTGTACAGGAAAATCTTCCATAATAAATACTTCCAAGTAGACTCCATGAATTTGATGCCACCTAAGGAAGATATGAATTTAAGAATTTTCATGAAGAACTATCTCCGTAAACAATTCTCAGGAAAAAAACGAAGTCAATTGAAATCGAGTTGAAGGTAACTGTGTCCAAAATCAGGTTAGTTGGAATAGATCTTGGTACATCAGGAGTTCGGGTAATTGTTTCGGATCTTGATGGAAAAATTCTCGCTTCAACTAATTCCAAGTTTCAAAAGCAAGATGCAGAAACATGGCTGAATTCATTAATCCATGCGTTTCCAACTTATGCGTTGAAAAACACTTCTGGAGAAGATAAAATTGTCACTGTAGTCAGTACTTCTGGAACAACCATCTTGATAGACGAGTTTGGAAAGATGGTGAACCCACCCATCATGTACTTTGAGAAAGCTGTTAAAGAAAGCGATGTGCTCAAAAGGTATAATTCTTATCAAAAATTATCTGAGAAGGGAATTTCCATCTCCGCGACTTCCCCTCTTCCCAATATTTTAAGGATAAAACGGGAAAAGCCAAGTAAGTTTTCAAAAATACGGTGGATTCTTTCTCCCACTACATGGTTATTATTCTCTTTTTATTTTGAAGAAGGCA
>JAECRX010000095.1 GCA_016292335.1 Candidatus Sifarchaeum subterraneum
GGAGAAAATGGGCTGTGTATGAGCGTGCTACTGAGACTACGCAAGTCCTAGTAATCTTCCGTAAGCAAAATGGTGTGACGAAGCGTCGCCCTTGGTGACGAGGCGAGAACACAGAGGAAAGCTGGAAGCCCTTCACTTCAGGGAGGGGAGGAAGTCACTGTGGAGTTACCTGATTTTGTTGAATCAGAGGACAAGAGAAAAGGTCGTGGCCATGTTGACTGATATTTTGTTTTGGAGAAAAAAGTTATGCGTTTGAAACAGGAACCCCCTCGTTACGGAAAAACACAGGTTCAGCCTTTGATAGCAACCATCACTAAAAGAAGCAGCAATATAAGTCCAAGGGTGAAAATCTTCATATTTAATTTTCTAAGTTTCATCGTAAATTTCATCTTTGACTACAAATAAGAAGTATATAAAGTCCCCCATAAGACATCGGACAGTTTTTATTATTTGTTGATTTATCTTTATCTCCTTTTTTTAATCATTTGTGCCAAAAAAAAATTAGAGATCAGATCCATCAGCAAAAAATTATGAATCTATTCTATATCTCAAAATTCCAGCTATCCCGCCAAAAGATTGCCATAATTCTTGGCCCTCTTCTGTTTCGGTTGAGAGTATTTCCACTTGAGCACCTGTTTGCTCTCCTAGATCTCCTAATTCCTCAATAAGTTCTTTAATGTCCTGAATTGACAGCGAAGAACTATTGCATTTTGGGCAATTTCTAGATTGAATTTCAGATTGAATTTCAGCAAGTTTATATTTTTTAGCTGTAATTTCTTCTTGGTACCCGCATGCAGGGCAACTCACAGTAACTCTCACTATATCAAGTGCCTCTGACAGAAATATTTTCTCCACGGCGCCTTGTTCGAGGTAATACCGAACTTCATCTTCACCGTAAACTGCAAGTTCAGTGTCTTTGGCTAAATGTTTCAAAAATTCTTGGAACAACTTTTTTTCTTCCATATATCTAACATTAGCCAGCAAATTTCCCACTTTTTCGCTCTTCACCAACATTCTAACTCCATCTTCTCCACTGTAGCCAATGTCAATTATATCTATAATCTTATCTTGCAAACGGTAGTCTAGATAATTTCCATTAGCAAATTTTTCTTTTGAAGGACCAGGGCCTCCGATTATTATTCCCTTTAATGAATTGTTCTCTAGAAATTCAAGAAATATTTTATTTGCATATTCGCCTGTTCTGACAAAGAATTCGTGAACTTGTTGTTCAATTATCCTTTCGAAACGTCTGGCAGATTGTCCTCCTGCGCTGTGTTTTCCATGAACGCCACTAGTAATCCTTTTGGCGATTTCTAGGTGGCTACCATCAAGTGTGGCAAAAGCAGCTTCACTTCTATCTAATACGAGTAGACCATAGATCTCTTCTTCCTTCAACGATTCAATCAATGGATCTAGGATGAATTCAGCAGAACATCGATATAAAAAGGTGTTAATTGGCCGAGGAGGGATTATTGGATAAATCTCAATTTTTTCAGTTCCTTGGCCATTTTGGGGAATAGCTCCGCAGAAAAAAACCATCGATTTTTCTTTAACAGTAGCTTGAGGAATCAGTTTCAAGCGTTGAATCACGGTCTCTATGGCACTCAATACATTTTTTCTAGTTGATTTTGATTTTATGTTAACTGCTGTAGATGACTCTTGTTTGAGATAATTGAGGACATCACTGACTTTTTTGGTTTGTGGAATATAAAGAGAGATTAATTCCGTACCATATCCCCGAATTTTACTAAGCTTTTCTATTTGTTTTTTGACCTTGTATTTTTCCAGAGAACTGCTGGTCTTCGACATGAGCATTACCACTTTTTGATATGTAAAAATTTCATATATGTCACAAAATTTGCATACAAAAGATCATATCTCTTTAAATTTGAGAGGAGATATTTGGGGAAATTCCCACCATATCGGTGAACAAGTCGTTAGGACTCGATAAGCAACAAGTATTCAAAAGATTTATTTTCTAAAAAGATCTATAATTAATGTTGCCTCTTTAATACATTTTTTTTATTCTATATAAAAATTCATGCTTTGGAGCAAAATATATTGGAATTGAAAACTCATTTAATTGATATTCAAACTGGAAAACGTGTCGTTTTGCTCAACGAAAAAGATGCTGAGAAACTGGGATTACACACTTATGATCGGGTTAGGTTAAGTAGAGGAAAGATCACCACAGTTGCTTCAATTGATACAACTTCAACAATAATTGAACCTGGAAAAATAGGAATTTATTTCGATGTTAAGGATAAACTTAAGGTAGGTGACAACGAATTATTAGAAGTTACTCCAATTTCCAGGCCAAAAAGTTTTGATTTTATAAAGAAGAAATTGGAAACGAACGAAGAACTCTCGAAAGACGAAATATTTGAAATAGTAAATGATACTGTTCTTGGAAATTTAACAGACCTTGAGATTGCTGCCTTTATTATCATGCAAGAACTACAAGGAATGACAATGGATGAAATAGAAGCATTGACAATCGCTATGGCTGAAACAGGTGATAAAATTGACTTTGGAGAAC
>JAECRX010000096.1 GCA_016292335.1 Candidatus Sifarchaeum subterraneum
ATTGAGCTGAGGTAACACTCGCCAATTCTTTACTTTAATCACAGATAATTCAGGGCAGGAACTGCCCGTAGCGCCTGTTGGACACGCTCCATGAGGAGATGGATGAATCAGGAAGCCCCATCCGAAAGGTTGGGGTAGTTCACAGAAGCTAAAGCATATACTTCTCGCCAGCCACTAATGCTTTGTCTAAATGTACCTGAAGCTCTGGAGGTAAACCTTCAATTTTAACGTCTAAAAAGCCACGTACAATTGAAGCTATTGCTTCTTCTTCAGACAATCCTCTAGCCATTAGGTATTCTATCTCTTCTTGATCAATCTTCCCTACTGAAGCCTCATGTGACAAATCCACATCTGGATGACGTCCATCAAGTTCTGGGATTGCATGAATTATACCTGTTTCACCTAAAATTAGTCCTTGGCATTCTAAATGTGCTTTGATTTGAGGTGCTTCACCTATGAGGTGACCTCGTGCCCATATCTTTCCTCCTTTAGCAATAGCCCTTGACATGACTTCTGCCCGAGAATTAGGAGCTTTTAGAACGGCTCTTCCCCCTACATCTAACAATGAATTGGGAGTAGCCAATAAAATACTGTTTAGACGAGTAACAGCATTTTTCCCCTCTAGAGTGACTTTAGGATACATTTGAAGCGATTTAACGGGTTGTACACAGATATAATTTGAAAGAAAAAGGCCTCCTTCTTCAACAATAGCAGCAGATCTTGGACGTACTTCAATTTTTTCTTCCCAGTTATGGATCATAGTGAAAGTTAATTTAGCTCCCTTTTTGACATAAAACTCGGAAATGCCAACATGAAGTGCTGATTTGACGTGAGATCCTACGGCGCATCCAGTAATTATATGCAACTCCGAACCTTCTTCAACAATGATAATATTGTGCACATTTTGTGCTATACCATCTTGAGATAAATAGAGACAAGCCTGAATGGGATAGATGGACTTAACACCGGGAAGAGCACGTAAGAAGTATCCTTTGGTCCATTTTCGTTCCGCTTGGCTGGTATATTTGTCTGCGTCAACAGGAACGGCTTTCCACCAGTATTTCTCTCTAACCCAGTCATACTTTTTCAAGGCTTCTTCAGTATCTAAAACTTCAAGACCCTCTTGATATACTTGTCTACATACTATCGAGTGGTCCATTTGCACAAAAGTACCAGAACGATTTCTTTCTTGAGGGTCAACACCAGCAAGAAGCAATCTCTTTTGTTCATCTGTAGAAAGAGAGGTCAAATCAATCAAAGGGAGATCTTCTACTTGATCAGAATAATCTAACAGATTAATGTCAGGACCTAAACCTGCTTTCTTATCCTTGGCTTGTTCCGCTTTAGCCCTTAATTCTTTTATTGTTAAATGGGAATTTGAAGTTGACATGCAATACACTCCTCATAACCTAATTTTCGGATAGTATCCAGTAACTCGTGAGGCTGTCCACTGCACCCAATGGATCCCTCACACATAACATATCCCTTGTCTGCATTCACATAATCAAGGATGTAACCTGTATGAGAAATAATTAGACTGGACTTCTTAGGACGTAATCTCCTTTCTTTACAGCTTATATCTTTTTCCAACAAACAATTTATTGCCTCGCCAATTAAGGCAATATTTTCCAGATCCACCCCTGATTCAGGTTCATCTAGGAGAACTAAATCAGGATTTTGAGCTAAAAGTTGTAAAAGCTCTGTTCGTTTAAGCTCGCCCCCAGAAAACCCATAATTTATATCACGGTCTAAAAACCCCTCTAAATTTAAATTAGAGGCAATTTCATCAATGTTTGCCGTTTCATCAGAGCAGAGATTTGCCAATTCAGCCATTTTGCGGGTTTTCAAACCTCTAATGGTTGGTGGGCGCTGAAAAGAAATTCCAATGCCCCTTTTTGCCCGTTCGTGGGGAGGTAAATGTGTTATATCCTCTCCTTTGAGGAAAATTTTCCCTTCTAAAACTCGGTAATTTGGGAACCCCATAATCGTCATCAGCAAAGTCGTTTTCCCGGATCCGTTGGGACCAAAAAGAACGTGGATTTCTCCTTCTTCTATCTCCAAGTTAATATCATGCAGAATTTCTTTTTCTCCAATGTTTACTCGAAGATTTTCTATCCGTAGCAAATTTATCCCTCTTTTTATTCACGGTTATTTGTTCAAACATTCAAATGAGCGCGATTTGCAAATCTAACAAAAAGTAATCTGTTTACTTCTTGGCATTCCAACCTTTCAAAGTATTTAATTATAAAAAACTTTTTTAGAGGAAAAATATTATATGAATATGGTGGGAGATGTTAGAGCCGTCCCAATCTGAGGCTTATTAATTAAGCGATGCTGAACTCGCGACAGGTAGTTGATCCCACTATTTTCATACTTCTTTGATTTCTCTCAACCATCCACTGAAATATTGCTGATACACAACTTCGTTTTGTGTATTTTATTGAACTTAATTTAAAAAACTCAAAGAATAATTCATAATCAGATATTTAGATTAAAATAAAACTTAAAGATTAAAATTCTTGATGATAAAAATCTACGGAGGGGTATAGTTTGAAAGCTCTCATCCTAGCTGCTGGTATGGGTACAAGGTTACTGCCACTTACTGAAAATCACCCCAAACCCATGATGAAGATTTGTGGTAAACCCATTTTAGAACATGTCATTGAAAAACTCAAACTCTTAGGCTTAAGTGAATTAATAATTGTTGTTGGCTATCAGAAAGAGAAAATTATGGATTATTTTGGGTCGGGGTATGATTTAAATGTTGAAATAAAGTATCTTGTTCAAGAACCACCGTGGACCTCTTCCTCTTCAGCAGTATTAACAGCCAAAGATGAACTTTCTGGAGAGGCAGAATTTGTTTTGGTTCACTGTGACTTTTTTGCAAATGAAAAATTGATCGAAAGAACCATTACAACCTATCGTGAAACAGACGCAGATGCTGTCATTGCACTCACTTTGGCTGAAGATCCTTCACGTTTTGGCGTGGCGGATATTGATGAGATTGGCAAAATTAGAAGAATTATTGAAAAACCTCCTCCCGGAACAGAACCATCTAAATTTGTCATATCCAGCGTATACGTATTCACCCCAGAATTTTTTTCTTTCTTGGAAAAAGTAAGAGAGTTTGACAAATCAATACAAGCTATGCTGGAAAATGGAAAATCGATTTTTGGAGCTGTCTACGAAGATATTTGGGTTGATGTCGAATATCCATGGGATCTTTTAATGGCAAATAGACTTGTACTTGAAGAAGTTTTAAAAGAGGGAAGCTATATTAGCCGAAACGTTGATATTGAAAAAGGAGCAACAGTAGAAGGACCTCTATGGATTTCTGAAGGTGTAAGAATACAAAGTGGCGCTTCGATTTTAGGGCCTGTTTTTTTAGGAAAAGACACGTTCATAGGAAACAATGCCCTCGTTAGACAATTTACAAGTGTTGGAAATAACGTAACGGTTGGTTTCGGAGTTGAGGTAAAGAACAGTTTGATTTTTGATAATACCATTTTATCTCGTCTTTCTTTTGTAGGAGATAGTATTGTAGGGGAAAATGCAACAATTGGTGCGGGTACCACCTTTTATAATTACGATTACGGTGAAAGCATAAAAATGGAAGTAGATCATAACATTATTGACACTGGATTAACTCATTTCGGTTCTGTTGTTGGAGATAATGTCAAAATGGGCATCAATTGCAGTATAGCCCCGGGGAAGAGAATAGGTTCTAATTCAATTATTTCACACGGTGTAATTGTCGATAGAAATGTAGAACCCAATAAATTTGTTCATGTAGAACAAAAAATTTCAATGTCAGATTTGTAAACTATGTTCAAGAAAGTTTTTACATATTAAAAGGGATATTGATGTGAACTACCACTCAACTCGTTGAGTGACTTCCTGATTCATCCATCTTCAGACTGAGCATGTCCAACAGACTCTACGGGCAGTAACTGCCCTGAATATGATTGTTGTTTAAAGATTTGGCGCTAGCATTAGTAAGAGAGGGGAAGAAAATTTTTGAATATTTTTTCTGAAGATAGAAAAACAGATTCCAAAACTTTTTGGAATCGCGATTTTTTACTTCAACTTGATAACTTAGTTGTTGAAGAAGTAAAAAAAGCCATTGAAAATCATTTTAGAATTATGTATGTTTTTTCTTCTGAGGATAGTTCAAATAGATTTGAAATTTCAAAAAGGTGTCTACTCAAATTTAAGGAATTATGTGAAAAATTCGGAAAAACCTCTATAAAAACACTTTTTGTTACCAATACTTTTAAAAAAAGATATATAGATAAATTCATAAATGAAATCCGCTTTTTTGATAAAATAGATTTTGAAATTATTCTTTTTCGAGATACAAAACATATAATGGGACAAACATATGATTTTTTGTTTTTAGATCTTTCTCAGCAATTAAATCCAAATGATCTTGGCAGAATTATAGAAACAGTCCAAGGAGGAGGTGTAATATTAATTTTAGCACCTTCTCTAGAAACATGGCAAAATATGAGAACTGAACTTCACAAAAAATTTATAACTCCCCCTTACACACTCAACGACATTTTTAACAGGTTTAATTCTAGGTTTATAAGGAAAATAATAGAGCATGATGGAATACATGTGATTGATGTTGATAAGCAAGCAATTATTGAAAAAAAATATACGAAAAAATGTCGAAAACAACCAAAACTGAACATTCCAAGCGAAATTAGGCTAGCAAAAGAGGTATACCATCTTGCGGCGACTAATAGTCAGATAAAAGCAATAAATACTTTCGAAAATCTAATTTCAAAAGATAAAAAGAAATCTGTTATCGTCATGACAGCAAATCGAGGAAGAGGAAAATCTGCAGCAATTGGCATTGGAATTGCAGGAATTGCAGATTATCTAATCAAAAAAAAGAAAAAAAAAAGAGTTAAAGTTGATATAACTTCACCTGAAATCGAAAATGTCCAAACACTTTTTGAATTCGCTTCGAAATGTCTAAAAAAATTGAGTTATGAAGTCCACAAAAGAATGAAACAGAAAAATGTATATGAAATTAATTCAAAAAGAATCAATTTTTCGTTTAAAACCCCAATGAAAGTTATTGATTCAAGATCTGACTTTATAGCAGTTGATGAATCAGCAGGCGTTCCGATTCCAGTTTTGACTTCAATTTTAACCACATCTAAGGGAGTTATCTATTCGAGTACAGTTCACGGTTACGAAGGAGCAGGAAGAAATTTTTCAATTCGTTTTTTAAACAGCTTAAGAAGCATGAAAGGGTTAAATATTTTTGAAATAGAACTTGTTGAACCAATAAGATATTCCGAAAATGATCCGATAGAAGCTTGGCTTTATGATACGCTTTTGCTCGATGCGGAAACAGAAGATCTTTCAAGAAAGGACTTGCAAGAAATCCAATCGTTATCAGTAAAGTTGGAAAAAGCGGATCTAGATCAATGGTTCTTAGATAAAAACCAAGAAAGCAATCTCAAAAAATTTGTTGGAGTATATATCTATGCACATTATCGAAACAATCCCAATGATGTGGCTATGTTGGCGGACAGTCCGCATCATGAAGCATGGGTTCTAAAAACATCAAGTGAAAAAATTGTAAATGCAATACAAACAGCACAGGAAGGATCACTTGATAAAAATACAATTGAAGAAATGATAAAGGGACTAGATCTCCCGGGAAACATAATTCCATCGATGACGACTAGATACTTTCAAGATAGCGAATTTCCAAAATTAAAGGGATTACGAATCGTCAGAATCGCCACACATCCAAAAGTAATGAGTATGGGGTTAGGAAGTAAGGCTATTCACTTTCTCATCGAAAAAGCAATTAAAAGAAAAATAGATTGGATTGGAGCCTGTTTTGAAGTAAATGAGAAATTAATGAAATTTTGGTTCAAAAACGAGTTTCTACCAATACATATCAGTCCCTCAAGAAGTCCTGTGAGCGGTGAGTATTCAATAATAGTGATAAAACCATTATCCGAAAAGGCCAAAAAATTGGTAAATATTCTTTGTGGTGAGTTCAAAATAAAGTTTGTAGAATGGGCGAGAGATCTGCTTTTTGATATGAATCCGATTCAAGTTTTAATAATACTTGAAACACTCCAGAAAATCGAACCAACCTTGGATTTTCAACCTAGATTATCTGAAGGGCAAATCAAAAGATTAAAAGCATATTGTAAAAAAATTATTAATTTTGAAATGACAGACGGATCTAAGGAGATTGCTAGAGCGTATTTTCTCGACCCATTTGAAAAACCAAATATTTCGGAAGGACAAAAGCTTCTTCTAATTTCAAGATGCTTGCAGGGAAGAAATATTTTTCAAACCACGGAAAAATTGAAAATTGATATTCAAAGAGCCATGGGTATGCTTAGAAAGGCCATTAAAAAATTGTTAAAGTATTACGTGAACAATAGAAAAAATAGAATGACATCGTAGAGAACTAAAAGTATCACAAGGTTTATCGTTACCAATAACGGAAATGACGGTAAGACTTTTATGACATTTATCGTCCTCTGCGAGTTATCCGGAACTATCTCAAGCATCGGACTTTCACGGATAGCCCGTCTCATGCATAAGAACGTACCACGGGTGATATACCCGTAGTATTCCGTCGTTGCATGATTCATTTTGTTCATTATAACAACCTCTATAAGAATTGAAAAGAGAGTTAGAGAAGAGGGGACGAGTCTCCCCGCTTGCGGTTGGACACGAGGACCCGAAATTATAGTAAAAACAATAGAATAAAATGCTGCAGGGACAATAAAAAAAAGATATTGAGATAGAGAGAACGTATAAATTGGAGTGAAGATCATGTCCAAATACATCCAAAAAGTTGTCAATAAAGTGGCTGAAAATTTACTCTTAAGTTATCTCATTGGCTTCATGGTAGGCACTTTCCTCTTTTTAATCGTGATGTTACTGTACAACTGGGATACGGGTATTTTTATTGAAGTAACATTCCTATTAATCTTGACTTCAATCTCGGGAATAACGATGAATTTTTTGAGTGGACTGGGGATAATTATCACATATGCAATGATCTGCGCATTATTTTTCAGGCTATTTTCAGGTGTAATAAAAGGCAAAAAAGGTAGAGGAAAGATACTCAAGATATTTTTTCTAGGGTTGGCAGGTTTAATTTGTGGATACGGTGTTTATGTATTTATAATGGCTATTTTATACACGCGGCCGCTCACGTTCATTGAAAAACTGATCAGTCTTGTATTTGGCATGTGGTCCTTAATCTTTTTTGTTTATTTAATTCCAGTTATCCAAGGGGAATATCGACCTCTTTACAAGGAAAATCTTAGAGGTAAGATAAAGGGGAAATTCGGAGGATTCAAGTATTCTCTCTGGAGTGGGTATCAATCTAGGATTCGTAAAGATTATGGAAAAGTATATTCTGCAGAATATGAAAGTTACAAAACAGATATTGAAGATATTCGGGATCAATTAAGTGGTCTCTTATTGCTTCCATTCATGATCATTTTGATTGCATTTCTTCCGCTTATGGGGATTGCCATTATCTTGTGGATTAGAATATTCTCGCTCGATAAAAAACCGTTTACAACTGGGGAAAAAATCTTACTATTACTTATTCTTGCAGGGGTCTTAATCATTAGCACATTCATATTTTTATTTGTCAATATAACGGAATTACTGGCTTACTTTAACATCTCATATGCAATAGGCATTTTTTCAGGTGTCATTTTATTAATATATCTTATTATCAAATCTTAGGTTGTTGACATTCTCTCGTCTGGCCGAATGATCTCAACTGGGCTATAAATACCCCACACAACGATAGAATCTTAAAACTGCGAGAAAGTCTCACAAGTTTATCGTTCCAACAACCGAAATTAACGTGAACAAAAAACAAAGGCCAATGAGCCCAGGAATCTGATAGGCATCCAAAGCGATACCAGCAAAAAAGGGACCTATAATCATTCCCAACCCAAAAATAAATGCATAAACACCCATGCTTGTACCATATTCTTCCTCTTCAGGTGTAAATTCAACCAGCATGCCTAGTGCGGCAGGTGGAAATGCACTACAACAACATCCGATTATGATTAAAAGCGGTAAATAATAAGAGGCGAGATTTCCCACAAAAAAAGAGCTAATCCCAAGTGTGGAAATCAGAATAAAAAAGGAGAAAAGACCTAGAATCATAAAAGGCTTCTTTACTCTCAATTTGTCACTTGCTTTTCCAAAAAAAGGTAAAGCAACTATTACCGATAAAAGATAAATTACAAATAGAGAAGTAAACTCAAATCCAGTTAATCCATACTCAATTTCCAACACTCGTTTTCCGAATGTTAGAACTATTGATGCAAGGCACATTACAGGAATCCAGACGATTGAAAGCTTTTGGATGTTTTTATTTCCTATGATATCTTTAAATAACTTTAGAGGCGGTGAAATAACCTTTTTTTCATGTTTCTCAATCAAGAATAGAAAAATGAATAAAGCGGAAATAATTTTAATCAAACTTGCAATTCTAAACAATATTTCTGGGGCATAGTATTCAAGACCAAGAGCCCCACAGCTGTATCCAAACAAGAATCCACCAAAAGTCGCAGCATCGAATAAACCCATCGTAAACGAAACTGTATTTCTTGTTGAGTGCGAAGCGAAAAGAGCCAAACAGGCTGTAACTTGTGCTGCGGCGCCGATCCCATGTAAAATTGCTATGAAAAATAGAACCATAAGATTATTGGTCAAAGAGTAAAGAAATAGACAAAATGCCGTGATCACCATACCTATTAGGAGGACTATTTTTCTATTTTGCAATCGGTCTGCCAAAATGCCAAAAAAAGATACGCAACACAATTCTGATATTGGTGAAGTCGATAATAATATTCCAATGCCTACATTAGGGATTTCCATACCTAAATAATGCTTTGATGCAAAAACTGAGATTGCCATGTAACCGCTAAATCGCAAAAGAAATGTAGTAAATAATAGAATAGATAGGTTTCTTGACTGATGAAATCTAATGGAAAAAGAACTATTCGACATAGATTGACTCGCTCATAAAAATTAAAGTGTTATCTCTTACGTTCGTAATAACCATGTTCTTTAAATGAGCCAAAACTTCGTAATCCGCATTCCCCTAATTGTTTTTTTAGACGGTTTGCATATGTTGAGCTTATCTCACCCCTTGATTCAAGATAATCAATTATTTCTAAGGCTTCTTTGTTTTCTCGGCATCTTCGAATAAAATCGATGACATCGGGTTCATAACCTGAATAAAATGTAGCATTAACTTCATCGGAGTTAAAAAGAGCTTTTTTTTCCGCAATTTCTTCATCAGTTCTGACGCTATCAACCGAAACTGAAGAAGAAGTACCATCATCCAATTCCTTTGCTAGTTGGGGAAATAATTGTTTAAATCTTTCCCAATCCAATCTTTGTCCTCCACTATAACTTTATACTCCATTATTTTATAACTTTGCACTCCATTGTTTTCAGCTAGTATTATCATATGGAAACAACTTTTTAAAAAATTTCTGCTATTTAAAAACCGAAAAATTTTGTAGATTTTCGTGAAGAGTCGAAATATCTTCTTTTTAAGTTATTTTACTTTTGTAAATAATCGCTTGAGTTTATGAAGGAATTTTGTTTATTGCTTTATTATATTCATTGATTAAATATTCTCTTTTGAAACCAACTTCAATTTTATCCTCCCAGGGTAAACGACAACCCAAAGTATCGCCTGAAGGTATGATTGATAATCAAACGAAAGAATATTGAATGATCTCCTCCAAGCTCCTAATCCCCCTCCAAATTCACTTGAAAGAAGAATTGCTTTCCCTATTCTTCGATCACCAAGAGAAAGTAAGGCTTGTATATGTGCCCACCTTTCGTCTAAAAATTCTAACGCTATTCGAGGGACTCGCCTTAAATTCGATGTAATCAACTTCTGTTTTTCTCGAAGAATGTTGATAGGTGGAAGATTATACCATTGAAAAGGAGTATGAGGTTTAGGAATTAATGGATTAATATTTA
>JAECRX010000097.1 GCA_016292335.1 Candidatus Sifarchaeum subterraneum
AACGCTCGTGTGGCTAACGCTGATGGGTATCCCACTAGTCAAGTAACCTGCACGGCACGCCCAAGCAACAATTGCAGATCCGAACAGATCGGATCACTAGCTATATGGATAAAGAGGTTTAAAAACACCCCGGAAGACGATAGAAAAAACGCGATTCATCTCCCCCCTGAAGGGAGAGAGCATTCTCGTTCGAACCCTGTAATAATTGAATATAGCGCCTGTTATGCGATGGTGCAATTAAAGAATAGTATATTTATGGATTTTGAATATAATTAGATCTGGTTAGATCCTAAAACCCTTTGATCTCAACTGACGTTATCTTGATATTTATTCTACGTAATTCTCTTTAATCTAATAACAGTTAAAAGGCATGAAAAACGGAATATATTTGAAATAATCGTCCAAAAAATAAAGCGCTGACAAAGGTACTCACATTGAGATTTAATATTAAAAAACATGATGGTCCTGCACGACTTGCACGTCTCACCCTAAATGGAAAGTCTGTGAATACACCCACGCTATTTTCTTTACCTAATTCAGTGGTTTTTTCAAATACAAGCGGTAAGATTGATGTTGATTCGGAAGACGAAATATTGGTGGATAATGACGGTATTAAAATCCTTATTCCATTCAAGTTTCAAATGCTCAAAAAGGACTTGAGAGAAATAGGTGCCAATTTATTAAGCAAAAATGCAGATATTTTGGTTTCACCTCCTTACGTATTCTCTCCTTATCACATAGATAAGGCGTTAAAGAAGAGTATCGATAGACATGTCAAAATTGCAAAAGAATGGAAAGAAGTAGTTGTAGGGAAAGATGTTGCTTCATACGTTCTTGGTGGAGGTTCAGAAACTGGTCGAAAATATTGTGCGGAAGAACTTTGTAAGACTGGTTATCGATTCCTAATCCTAACATATCCCACTAGCATGTTAAGGAATCCACGTAAACTGTGCAACTTCCTTGTATCGATGAAAAAAGGAGCAGTTCCAGATAGTTTGATTTATTTTTCAGGACCAGTTTATCCTTCATACTATGCACACCTCATATATGTTGGAATTGATACCTTTGATTCGTCAGCTTTGATTTTATCAGCTAAAAAAGGGCTAATGATTTTTCAAGATAGGATAGTTCCAGTTAATAAAATTGAGACTAATACATGCTATTGCAAGATCTGTTCAACATACGGGCCCAAAGAAATAAATAAATTAGATCATGAAGAAAAATTTCGTACAATTTTATCCCACAATCATACAATTGCAATAAGTAAGATCAATAGAATTCGAGAAGCGATAAGGTATGGGGAATTAAGGGAATTAGTAGAGAAAGAAAATCATAATTCTCCCTCTTTAACGGCTTTTCTTAGACTACTCGATCATCAACACTACAATTTTCTTGAACAATATACTCCTGTAGCAAAGTCAGAACCTTTAATATGCATTGGGTCTGAATCATATTACGCTCCTCAAATTCATCGCTTTAGAAAAAGAGTTCAAGAACGTTACATGCCACTAAAAGATTTAGCTGTTGTTGTCATCTTACCATGTTCTGCCAAAAAACCCTACTCTACATCTAAAACTCATAAAAAACTCAGATATGCGACAAAATCTGGTGCCAAAAATAAAATAGCTTCCATTGGTGAAGTAATTATTACTTCTCCTCTAGGTATTGTCCCAAGAGAACTAGAGGATGTTTATCCTGCTAACGCTTATGACATTCCAGTTACAGGCAGATGGGAAAAAGAAGAAATCGATATTACAGCTGAATGTCTTTCTTCGTATATAAATAAGCTGAATAAAGATATTTGTGTAATTGCACATGTAGAGGGAGCACTTAAAGAGATATGTGAAATTGTAATGGAAAAAACTCGCAAGGAAATTTTGTTTACAGATATTCAAGGGGCTCTTACCTCTAAAAAATCACTTTCATCTCTTGAAAAATTAATATCAAATGTGACTATCCATTTAACTGGAGTTTTATCACCTAAATCACGAAAGATTGATTTTTATCGAAAAATAACTGATTATCAGTTTGGCAAGGGTAGCGGAGAACTTTTAATTCAAATGAACGACCAGATAATTCGTAAAAGACAATTGACCTTGGTACAAGACAGAAATGGAATAAAAATAGCTCATTTACGAAGTTATGGATTATTTGCACTTACTATTCAAGGAGGAGAGCGGCTTCATCCTCTTGGATCTAAATACCTCGTGAAGTTTGATGGGGAAGAACTCAAGGGAAACTCTCTGTTTGCTGTTGGAGTGTCTTACGCAGACCCTGAAATCAGACCTTATGATGAATGCCGAATATATGATGCCTTTAGTAAACTGATAGCGACAGGCCGTGCAAAAATGAGTGGAAATGAAATGGTTCAAGCGTCTTCTGGCGTAGCAGTACAATTATGACCTTTGTCATCCCATATGAGTCCAATTAATTCGGCAACTCGATGACTAGCGATTTGAAAGCCTTTTTTGGGCATATTTGAAGAGGTAATATAATCCACTATTTTTAAACACTTTATAAACAAGATCAAATACTTTATGTGACATCACAGCATTTCTAAATTCAAATACACCTCGCTGATAAACATATCCGTTGTGAATTCCACGAAGTTTTAACCCTTCGATACCCCTTTGTTTCAGCTGTTCAAATTCGTGTGTTGAACAAACAGGACAAGAACATTCTTCCTTTTCAAATTCTTCTCGTGTGATTGTCTTATGTGCAGGTCTTTTTTCATTTTTGCTACGATAAGCGATGGCTCTTGGGCCAGTATTGGTCAAATGAATACTTCCAAATCTAGCGTTGTGAATCCAAGCCATAGAATCAACGCTATCAACTCCAAGATAAAAAAAGAGGAATGAAAGCAAATAAGATACTCCAAAACAATGAATAAACGACTCTGGGTAAATTTTTCTTATATCTAGAATGAGGTCAACTATTTTTTTTCTATTTGAGTACATCAGAATTGGGACAAATGATCCTAAAGCTATATATTTTGACTCACCAAAATCTTCGATTTGTTCTTTAATTTGTTCTACTTTATAACCATGGAAAACTGGGATAAATGGAGCTTTGTAATTTTCGCCCCAGTATATGTTACTTTTTTTTGTTTCACCAATTCTTCTGAGGATTTCATTCATATCTATTCCTGGTTTTAAGGGAAAATCTAATGGAATTGCTATGTTTGGCTTCATTTCTGTTTGAACTCTTATTATTTCATCCTTTTCGATTTTTAGATCAAGTTGCTGAAATTGGTAACCTCCAGAATCCATCATAACTAAATTTTCAAAGTCAATAAGTTTATGGATTAATTGATCTTTTGAATGTTTTTTGTTATTTGCATTTACATCAATTGCATTTACCATAACTGCTTCAACATCATAACCAGAAATACCATTATCCTTTTTCCAAGGTATAGGGTTTCCTCTTCCCAAAGAATATCCTAAAAACATCAACGGGGTGTCTACTTTTATATCATTAGTCCTTAAAACACCTTTTCTGGCTAAACCACACGTTTCTTTCACTATAAAATCCATATTTTACCCCTCCGACAAAAACAAATTAAAACGAGAGGGTACCCAATTTAATTGTCTAATCTTTTAAAATTTGCGACTTAAATTTTTTTCTCAAAAAAACGAAATTAAGTTGGGTCTAACAGAATTTTACTTTGTTTTATCGGATTAAGTGAAATTCAGGGGGGTTGAGTGAAGTAATCTATTTGAATAAAAAGAAGCATGTGTCTGAGAATTGAGAAACACTCGTGTTGCAAATCAATGCTGTTTTCATGGCATTTTCGGGCCCTATGAGATATATTCATGCATTTTTAGTGTCAAATTTCATAAGATAGATCTTCTTACACACAAAAATGTATTATGGACCGTTCATTCATGTGCTAGACTTCTTAATCACAGAACATAAACATTAAGTAAAAATGGTTTTGTATGATTAATTTGAAAAACTCTTTAGGCAAAATTCAGACTTGCCATGAAAAAAGATTTCTTCCTAAATTGCGAGGTTCGATATTTGCGAAAAGAAGATGAAAATAAGCTGATCAAAAAACTGGATGAAATGACCAGCGATACTTCAATTTGCCTAGACGATATTGGAAAAATGATCAAGAAAATCCACATTGAACTATCAGAAACTAAAAAGAAACTTAAAAAAGAAATAGCCGAATTGAAGAAAAAAATAAATAATTTAGAAAAAAAACTTGAATTAATAGATGAACAAAGCATAATCTCTGAAATAAGTTCAAAATTTGATAATAAATTGACTAATCTTGAAGTAAAAATAGAAACAATCAGAGGGATAGTTCAAACAACCCTGTTGGAAAAAAAAATTCTAAGTGAAGAAAGTAAAACAGATGAAATCTCATCAGTTTATGAAGATCTATTACCTCTTGAAGATCTAAGTTTAGAAATAGAAGATTTGAACGAAACAGACCAAAATACTAACCAAACGACATCAACCAACCATCAAATAGAAAGAAAAAAACAGACTCCGAGAAGAAAGAACTTTTGAAAGCACTCAAAAAAATAGAATCTCTCTAGAATTATCTCCAAAATTTACAAAGAATTCACTAAAAAATAGGAGAGACTCATCTTGTTCTACGACTATAATGAAAAATCACCAAAAATCCATGAGACTGCCTTTATTCATCCAACTGCTCTTGTTGTTGGAGATGTTGAAATTGATAGAAAAAGTTCAATATGGACTGGATGCATTCTCCGAGGGGATCTTGGAAAGATAAGAATAGGTGAATATACCTGTATACAAGATCGATCAATTCTACACCCCGGCGAGGTCTTTTTATTTGAAGAGGAGAAAATCATACATAAGCCAATAACTATCGGAAGTAATGTACTGATCGGAAAAAATGTAGTAATTCAAGCGAGTTATATAGGTGACTTGGTTGTCATAGAATCAGGTGCAACAATTGAAAAAGGAGTTCAAATTAACGAAGGAGCTGTTATTGGGCAAAACTCTTTTGTGCCCGCAAATTTTGTAGTAGCTCCACAAGCAGTTTTAATTGGAAATCCTGCACGAAAACTCAGAACAATCGATAGAGGCACTTTGGAGCAACATAGAGAAATAACATGGCTGTTTGCAAAATATGCGGAACAATATCAAACAAAAAAATTGAAGAAACGATGAAGATAAATTTTACATCCCTTAGAGCGGATATAATTTCCAAAGTTTTCCGGAGTCAAAAAATATAAATTCTGTATCTGTAAATTCAAGAGATAAAATCTTGGAAAATCTTCTAAAACCCGGTGTTTCAAGATAATATGATTGGACGCAAATTAGTTTCATTCCTATTTCTAGAGCGTAACGAGCAATATTTTGAGGTAAATCCCCTGTCAAGAAGGTATCTACTCCTCTTTGGCTCGCTCGCTTAATCCATTTAATAGTACTCCTTCCAAAATTTTCAGAGACAAGCAGTATTTTAGATACTGGGTTATCAATATTACCTACAAATTTGATCTTCTCTGCATTTATTCTCTTTAGTAATAAAGTTAATAGTTGATCTAGGATAATCTCCTTAGGTGGTTTAAGAATCCTACCAAACGGAATTCCATTAACTTCAAAAATATCCACAACCTTAAACCCCATGATTTCTGCAAGTGTATCATTTATTCCATTTTCAGCGCAGTCCAAATTAGTGTGAACAGTGAAACAAAAAATATTTTCTTTGAGCAGGAGTTTTAATTTATAATATAAATGGTCTGTAATTTTGTGAATAGGAAACTGCAAAAGGGGGTAATGTGTAATCAACAAATCTGCGTTAATTTGAGAACATTTGACGACTGCCTGTTTGCTAGGAGCTAAAGAAACAATGCACTTTCTTATTTTCTTATTTTCTAATTTATTTGTATTTGTTACCCCCAATTGCATTCCTATTGGATCATTTGAAAAAGCCAATGACGAAGGGGCATGAGTTTCAATTGTATTCACAATTGCACTGAGATTTGTCATTATTCCTGCCTCTTACATAATTTACATATAATGGAAATAAAAACACAGTCACACTCCAAATTAAAAGTAAAAAGGATAGATAGAAATGTCAGAGGACGTAAAATAATACGTCACCGAGAGGTTAAGGAAGGCCGGATACGGGAAATCCGTATGTCCAGTTTGACAGGAAGTAGGAGGGAGTAATCCCTCCCATTTACCCTGCTATGAAACATTCTTATCGCATTGGCACCCTCGTCTCCTGACTTGCATAATCTTTGAATTTCATGAAAATATCAATCAAAAAAAGGGAGATTTTTTGATTAATAAACAATCTATCGCAGTCGAAGCACTTTATGAAATAGAAATTAATAAATTTCAGCAAGGTTAGCTATGAATCGAGTATCAAAAAAATATGGCATAAGAGATTGGAAGAAAAGAAGTTCAATTCATGCTTTGGTATTAGAAACCGTAAGAAGAAAGAATGTAATTGATAGGTTTCTTTCACTAGCACTAAAATCTGGTTCAATACACAAAACTCATCCAATACTGCGAAACATTCTTAGAGTAGCAACTTATGAAATGAAATTTACAATGACTTCTCCACAATTGGCAACAGATACAGCCGTTAAAATTGGTAAAGAAAAACTAGGTGAAAAACAAAGTAAATTTATTAGTGTATTACTTGGAGAAATAGAAAAAATTGGATTACGCAATTTATATCGTGAATTCGGAGATATTGAAAGAGATAGCTTACGCTATTATTTTCCGGTCTGGTTTGTAAAATACCTGATAAAACTTTTTGGTGGAAGAAATTCTACTATAAATTTTCTTCAAAAAAGTAATACATTGCCAAGAGTTTTTATCAGGGTGAATACACTGAAAATAACAAGGAAAAAACTCATTAGAATGATGGAAAAAGAAGGAATCAAGTGTAAGGTGGATACAGATTTAGAAGATGTTATAGAAATTCTAAAAACAGAAAAACCAATAGTAAGACATCCTTTACATTACAAAGGTTTTTTTACTATTCAAGATAAATCTTCAGCATTGGCTTCTCATATTTTACACCCAAATCCAGGTGAAACTGTTCTTGATATTTGCGCAGCACCAGGCAGTAAAACAACTCATTTAGCACAATTGATGAAAAATAATGGAAAAATTGTTGCCATAGACATCTCACAGCGAAGAATGAAAGAATTAATTCGGAGAACGAAAGAATTTGGTATTAAAATAGTACAACCTATTGTTATGGACGCAAAAATGCTCAATCTTAAAAGAAAATTTGATAAGATTTGCGTGGATCCCCCATGTAGCAGTACCGGCGTTTTATGGTCTAGACCGAGCCAAAGGTGGAGGATCACTAAAAGATTAATTGAAAAATTTTCGCGATTACAGTATGATATCTTGTCTTCCTCTGCGAATTTCATCCGAGAAGGTGGGCAGATCATTTATTCAACATGTTCAGTTACGATTGAAGAAAATGAAATGGTGATCGAAAAGTTCCTTAAACACAATCCGGATTTCCAATTGAAATCTTCAGACCCCATGATCGGTCAGCAAGGTTTTCGCGGACTAACGGAATGTCAAAGACTTTTTCCACACAAACATGGTACTGAAGGATTTTTTATAGCAACAATGGTTTGTTGACTACTCCCTTTACAGGAATGTAAGGACTTTCATTTTTTCGCTTTGTTCTCGATCCGTCATCAAAAGTAATACTTCGCATTAATATAGATTATCTTAAGGCGATTCCCCCTTTAGGCAGGGGAGAACTGTGGTTTGGTAATACACCCCCTCCCTTTAGGGAGTTTTGGTACAAAACAGACCTTAGCCTCAGAACAGTGCCTAAGAAAGATTCCCTTCCATTTCGGAGCACCCTTGGATGCGTGCCATCGTAGGTTTTTCCTAGCCTACCTCGCCTTGTGGTCGCTCACCCTTCAAGGTGGAATAGTTGACGCGCTTACGGAAGTTATTTAACAAAAATTAGACTAAGACTATTCCTTTTTCACGTTCTATTTTAAAGGGCATATATTTATGTGTAAATTTTGTTCTGTGAAGTTTAGATACGCGAAGGTATCCGTCGTACTTTTCAACGTCGCTAGGGACCAAATCAATTATTCCATCATATATTGTTCTTGCCGCAACTTCTAAGCTGGGCGGTATCCCGCCTTTGGTGTAGATCGCCATTCCTACTGATTCATATTGCCATAATCGTTCACGCCAAACCCTTGTGCTGAGTAAAGTATATGAAGGTGGAGATAAGTGGACTAAGGGTGTTACTACGATTCCTAGGCGATCGACTCCGCCCAGTTTTTCAACTTCCTTTAATAGAAACCTGCTTACCGCATTGAGGTCATTAAACATTTGACCAGGAATCTCAAGGATTTTAAGACTTTTATCAATATATGGCTCAACATTCCAGCCGAATTCTTCCATACTGCGTTTTACGATATATTCAGTTTCCGTGGTGGCTACGTATAAACATTTTTCATTATTTTTAGCCCCATAATATACAAATTGTTCGGCTAAAATAGTTTCCGCGTAACCATCAAAGCCCCATATCGACAGGAAACTTCCTTTGGGAAAGCCTCCTTCGATCGTTTCATCGAGTCCGGGAATTCCAGATCGAACTTTTTCCATTGTAAGACCTCTTATTTAAGCAATAGGCCTAACGACAATACCATTGTCGGTAATTTCCATTGGAAATTTGCCTATGGTATGGTCAGATCCTCTTAGTTTTCGTATTTCTATTAATCTTCTTCTAACCATTTCAAATTCTCTGAAAAAAAGCAAAATTATTCCATCAACCACAAATTCTTCAACTCCGTATCGACTGACACCAATGGCTCCCTCTGGTAGTTCAGAAATTAAAATTGCGGTACAATCTAGCTGTTTCAATCTTCCACATAGAGTGTTAAGATCTCTACGAACTACCTCTTTTCTTTGAAGTGACATTATAAGAGATGTGACTGAGTCTAAGACCACCCTTTTTGAATTATTTTTTTTGATGGCAGTTTCAATCCTTGTTAGCAGGCCACTTAAATCATAGGGCCCCCTTTCTATAATTCTGTATTCGTCCCTCGGCAACGCATCGACAAAAATAATTTTATTTGTTTCTGTCAATTTTTCGAGGGACCATCCAAAAGCTTTTGTATTTTCAATTATTTCCTCTGGAGTCTCATTGAAGGTAACATATACCCCGTTTTCGCCATTCTCAGCTCCGTAGATGAGAAATTGTGTTGATAATATACTTTTTCCAGTACCTGCTCCACCAGCGAGTAGTATTGTTTTCCTCTCTGGAAAACCCCCGTGTAACATATCATCTAACCCTGGGATTCCTGTTTGAATTCGTTGCAACTTTGATCACCCATGGGGATAACTAGGTTTATTTCTCTATAAAGTTGTCTAGTTATATATCAGACATTTTTTTTTGGATATAACCTTTTTTAATAAGGTTAAACTATGGAACTTTTGCCTCCTAAATTGTAATTCCTTTGTTTTTATGAACTTAATCTTCTTGTAACGATTTATTGCTTTTAAACTATTGTTTCCTCAGAAATTTTTGTTTTTTCCTCTTTTGGAATATTATGAAGGAAGATTTTTTTAACTAATACTTCAAAAACTCTCTCCACATTTTCACCTGTTTTTGCAGAAGTTTCAAAATAACTCGTATTCATCCTATTGGCAAAATGATAACCATCAATTTCTGGTACTGACCTGAGATATCTGAGATCTGATTTATTACCAACTAAAACAGTTGGAATTTTACCTGCATGGTTTAGAAGTTCATTTGACCAATTATGGAGATCCATGAAAGTATCAGGTCTTGTTAAATCAAAAACAAGTATACTTCCCCTTGCGCCAAGATAATATGCTCGTCTTACTTCTTTGAAGTGAGGTTGACCGCCCAGATCCCATATCACAAGCTTGGTGTTAATTCTTTTATTAAACTCACTGAAAACAATGTTTTTTGAAGAAATATGTGTTCCCATCGTCATTATATAGTCTCCAACAAAATAGTTTTCAACATACCTTCGAATCAAAGATGATTTACCTACTGCTGGATCTCCGATGACAGTTACTTTGAATAAAAAATCAGCCAATAGTTTTTCCCTCTTCATCATATTCTAAAGTTTTATTAGAGCATCTAGCTGAAATGCATGATCGGTTTGCCTATCACTTACACAGGAACGCATCTAAAGAGCCGTGCACACCATGCTCACTCAGTCTGCCTCAAGCTCCGTCCTTCAGGGCGGAGTTCTTGACTTAGCTCCTATTGTCAAATTAGATTTGTAAGAGGTGGGATCTGATCTTTTATGTATATCAGACTCAGTTCTATTATTCCCATAGATATATCTTGTTCCTTTGACTTTATATAAGTAATTGTCTTAAGATCTTCCCTTATTTCTCCATTTGTTTTTTTCACTATTTTTGTATTTTCTGTATCTATTTTCCCTTTGTTTGCGTTGTTTTTTGAATTTTTTTCGATCTTTCTTTTCACAACTGTCAATTTTTAGATATTTGTGTTTTTGTATATCCTCCTCTTAGATTGTTTGGATTCGGAGTGTTTTTAATCCTAATTGGTGTAAATTACAGTTTGATATTCTGTATCAGAGTATAAAATCGCTTGAGAAATATTTTCTTAGGGATATTATATCACATTTTTTGCGTATCTTCACGTATGTATAGTATTTTTTTAGCAATCTTGCAATATAAAAACAATTTATCTAAATATTTGTAAAGAAATCAATCATAATTATTGTTAGCAATATTAAAAATATGCGAAAAATAGGTTTTAATATATCATCATTATAGGATGTTATTAATGTTCTTGTTTCCATTGATATGTGGATGCCTTCACAAGTATTTCTAGTTCGGCAACTTTATACTTAAATATCAATCAGGTCCACATCTATTGCAATTATCGATTTTTTAGCAATTAAACCAAAAATTTAAAAACCAATTAATAGAATTAAATCTATTCCCCTCAAACGTATAAAATCCATCTCTTAATATCGCTGAAGATCTAGACTCTAAGAATATGAGGTACCAAACATGAGTAGAACACAAAGAATACAAGAAATTTTACTCACCTTAGAAAAAGACACAGAAAGAGTGCTTAGAGTTGCCTTACTTGATTCAAAAGGGCTTATTGTTGCAACATCAAGAGATGATGCATTTTCTTCTATGGCACATGCGGACATAATTGGATATGTTGCTTCAAATATGTTAGTTGCCGTAGAACGATCTTCTAGAGAATTAGACCCAGGTAAATTTATCCGAAACATGGTTGAATGGGAAAAAATTCTCGTTGTAATGGTACCTGTTTTTGCTTCAGATTTTAGAGGTATGCTTGTTGCTGAATGTGAAAAAGATGTTTTGAAGGGCGTTCTTTTTTATAATCTGAATCATGCGGCAAAGGAGCTGGAAAAAATTTTTTAGCTAATTTGTTAATTGCTTTCCTTCAATAGTCAGAGTATAAATCCTTACGCATTTGATTTTGTTTTTTTGTTATTAGACGAGATTTATGATAGACAAGATTTATGAATTAATTTTTGTCATAATGGATAATTAAGGTAGCATCCTATATGGACCTATTGTTACCAATATTTTTCTATTAATTTTCGATGCTCCAAAAAAGAGAGAAGGTGGTTGTGAAATTGAACACAGAAGAACTCAAAGAAAAAATTGTTAACGAAGAAATCAAATTTTACGAGGTTGAAGGTTATGTTGATGGTGACATCAATAAGGCAACAGTTTTACGAAGAAAAGCATTAGAGAAGATGACAGGCGCATCCCTTGAAACGATTGGGAATTATTCATTCGACATGGCCCAAACAGCGATGAGAAACATAGAGAATCCTATAGGAGCTGCTCAAATTCCAATTGGTGTTGCCGGACCTTTAAAAGTAAAAGGAGACTATGCGGATGGAAAATACTATCTTCCATTGTGTACTACTGAAGGCGCCCTTGTAGCTTCTGTTAACAGAGGTGCTTCAATAATCACTGATAGTGGAGGTGCTAAAAGTAAAATTTTCAGATCTTTGATGGTCAGAGCACCAGTAATGAAGGTACCTGATGCTGAGCACGCCGTTAAACTAGTAGAATGGGTAGAAGAGCATTTTGAAGAAGTTAAAGCTGCCTTTAAAGGAGATGAGCCTTTTGTCTGGTTGCATGACTTCCAATGGTGGATTCTAGGAAGAAATGTGTTTTTAAGATTTCGGGCAGATTCTGCTGATGCAATGGGAATGAATATGATCACTAAAGGCTCAGAAAAGGCTTGTAACTTCATTTCTGAAAATCTACCATGGGCTAAACTTGTTGCAACAAGTGGAAACATGTGTGTTGATAAAAAACCAAGTGCTGTAAATTATCTATTGGGAAGAGGTAAGACTGTGCAAGGTGAAACAATTCTAAAAAGAGATTTCATAAATAAAACCTTAAAGACAACGCCTGAAGGAATGGTAGAAATTGTATATCGTAAAATTTATCTTGGAACAGGACAAGCGGCGGCATATGGACTTAATTCCCATGTTGCAAATATAATTGCAGCCATATTCTTGGCAACAGGTCAAGATGCAGCTCAAGTGGTTGAGAGTTCCATGGGTATAGTAACTGCTGAAATATTGGATGATGGCGATCTTTATTTTTCTTTAACTTTACCCAGCCTTGAAATAGGCACTTTTGGAGGAGGTACTGGACTTCCTACCCAGCGAGAATCGCTAAGTATAATGGGTTGTGCGGGATTTTACAAAGACAAGCCTCCGGGAACGATGGCTAAAAAATTTGCTGAAATTGTTGCTGCTGCAGCATTGGCTGGAGAAATTTCCCTTTGTGCTGCACTTAGTGCAGGGCATCTAACAACTGCTCATGAGCGGCTTGGTAGAGGGATAACTACTTAGCGTACCTCCTTTATTGTTTCCACGTAAATTCCCTTATACAATATAATAATAAAAAAGGATGCGAAGGGTGTGATCTGGTGCCCTGGATCACGGAGCGGGCTTTTCGACTATATATCCTGCATCAGATAAAATTTTAACACCCAACTATGTCGCTGGAATACAGGAAATTGAAAAAATCGAAATAAAGGAAGAGTATGGAGCAGACCTGCAACAGACCTTGTAACTTCTCAAAAAGTAGAAAGAGAAGGTCATGGCTTATTAGAAATTGGAAGCCGATTATCAAACAAAGGATAAAAGGGACATTCCCCTTGTAACCTGGAGGAGAGTGAACATCGAATAAATCATGCGGAAATTTCGAGTCGAAGAGAAGCTGCGCAATGGAATCAAAACTTTTCAAACGAAAAGGATCTTAATGGGCGCGAAATTAGACTTTGGTGTCTCAATTTATCCCTAACTTCTTCAAAAAGTTCCTCTCCCTTCATCCAGTATAAAAGTTTAAAGGATCAAAGAATAGTGGAGTTTTTATTGTTATTTTCAAAAGAGTCAATTGGAGATTGCAATGCTGTTCTTCATAATATTTTCTCTAAGGAAAATGTTAAAGTCTAAAACAGCCTCCCCTCTTGTGGAGGAAGGCTTACTTCTGGGCTTGGCATTATTAACATTTGCAATCATACTAACTATTGTCATTGATGTTCTTGGTTGGTCGAGCGATATTTTCACAGACTTAATGAAAGAGTTAGAAAATGTCGGTTAGATTATAGAAAAATAAATAATTCTAAAATCGTTGGGAATCGTAGATATTTCTAAACAAACACATTATTTTTTTTTCGTTTGCGAATTGTTTTGCTTAAGGGATGATTTTCTTTTTCCATTCTTTATATATGATGTTTTGAATCTTGAAATAAAATATTCTTCTTAAATTTTCGCCAAAAAATGGAAAATGACATAACTCCTTACATTTTATATAAATTGCTGGATGAGAATCAGACAAAAATAGATCAGCGGCAGAAATACAGAACTATCGACAGCCAACGATTTTCCAGCACAATGACCTATTGAGAGAAAAATAATTGACAAATCTGAAGTATTTAACAAAAAAAATAAAAATACATTGGGAGATACTTTCTAGACTCACATTCAATTGCCGGTGAATGTATTGATTCCCTTAATTCCCAGACATATGAAGGTCAAACACTTCTTAGACAAGGAAGAGCTCGATGCGTTTATTTCTTTCAAACCCGAGAACATCTTTTACCTAACGGGTCTGCCAAGTTCACAATTGATTGAAGCAAAGGTAGCACTATTCATACAGTCTGAAGAAGAAATCACACTCCTTATTCCCAAAATTTTTGCCGAAGAAGCCCAACAAGTAACAAACATAGACGATATAAGATTCTTCAGTCCACAAGAAGACTCGTCTGTTTTTGTTGACTTAATTGTTAAAATTCTGAAGGAAAAAGATTTGGATAAAAAGATAATTGGATTAGAATTAGATTATATTTCAGCAAACTTATTTGAAATATTAAAGAAGGAACTAACTCAGGCAGGATTTAAGGACTTTTCAAAATCTATGTATACTATACGCACTTGTAAAGATAGTTTTGAAGTTAAAAACATAAGAACGGGAATTGAAATAATTGAAAAAGGAATTAGAACTGCTATCGAAATTGTAAAACCGGGGTTACAAGAAATTGAAGTAGCAGCTGAGGTTGAAAGTGCCATCCGAAGGGCTGGTGCAAAACGCCGAGACAACGAAGCTATTGTCAAATCTGGTTCAAGGAGTGCAATACCCTACATCTCTTCCTCGAATAAGAAAATTGAGGAAAATGAACCAATAATCATTAAAATTTTATCAAATTATAACGAATATTTCTCAAAAATCTCTCGTCCTATTTTTACTGGAAAACCAGATGAAAAATTAAGGGAAATGTTCAAAAGTATAGCAAAAATCCACGAAACTGTTTTAGAAACAATTCGACCGGAAATTTCAGTGGGAGAAATAGACAAAATTACTCGAAAAATAATGAAAGAAAATGGATATGAAAAATACCTTATCCTACCAACTGGCCATGGTATCGGGTTGGAAAAGACTGAACCCCCAATTATCATTCAAAATAATCAAACAGTCCTAAAGCCTAATACAGTCATCTATTTTGAACCTGCAATTACCATTCCAAATACATGCGGAATGATGGTAGGAGATATGGTATTAATTACAGAAGATGGATGCGAACTTTTAAACAAACTTTCAATTGAAACTGTTTAAATCCTTTTTTTCCATCTAAATTTGAACATTTTTAATCAGAGAATTTTCGTTTGTTAATTGTCCAGGTTAATCAGGTGGGAGTCCCCTAGGTTGCTGGTTCAGGGGTCTCTATTGGATATTCGGCTTATAAAAGGCGAAAATGGCGCAGAAATGCATCAAAAAGACCGCGGAGGGGCTGTGGAAAGAATCAATCCGCGTGAATGACATGATCCAGCATGCTACTTAGAAATCTCTCCCTCCCTTTCATTTCCTTATTCCCCCTCCTTTCACTTAGTCTGTAAGATATATGCTAGGAAAAAGGCAATGTCTGTTTGCTTGAAGATTTCCATTTGGAAACGATAAAATTCCTCTTATCTTATTGTCTTTAAGGGCGGTGGTCTAGCCAGGAAAGGGACGCCGGCCTCCGGAGCCGGAGAACCCGGGTTCAAATCCCGGCCGCCCTGCCATTTTGGCAAATTAAAAAATTACATTCGCTCCAGTGCGGTTATTCCCATTAGATTTAGTACATTATTCAAAGTTTGTTGCGTTGCTTTGACTAATATCACTCTCATTATTTTGATTTCTTCTTCGCTAGAAAGCACTGGACAGTTTGTGTAGAATTGGTTAAATGCAGTAGCTAACTTATATGCATAAGCGGGCAACAGATTTATGTCAATTTTTGTTCCCCAAGGTGTTTGTTTCATTCTCTTTATGATGTTAAGGACAAGACTTGGAAATTTAGAAATAAGAAGAACCAAGTCTTTTTCATTTTCAGTTTTTATTAGTTCGAAATTGGCATCTTTTATTATTTCTAGTGGATCCAGTTTACTTTTTTCTAGAATTCTACAACTTCTTGCGTGGGCATATTGTATATATGGTGCGGCATCGCCATTGAAATCCAATACTTCATCCCATCTAAATGTTATCTTCTTTTCTGGTGCAGATTTGATCATTGAGTACCTAATTGCTCCAATACCTACTGCTTCTGATATTTGGATTTTTGTATCTAAATCTAGATTTGGGTTCTTTTTCTCAACTTCAAGGCGTGCTCTTTCTATTGCTTCGTTTATCATATCATCAGTTGTATACCCTATCCATGTTCCTTCTCTTCCCCTAAATTTGGTTTCAGGAAGCCAAACATGTTCGTATGCCAAGTGATAGGAGTTTTTATATTCTTTTTCAAACCCCATTAATTTTAAAGACAAATACATTAATCTCTGGGGAAAAGCTTGCTCAGCTCCGATAACATTAATGACATAATCAGCTCCATTGAATTTTTTTTCTTTTCCCTCTTGAGAGGTTGTCCACAGAGTGTTTTCGTTTTGTTCAAGGATTCTATATCTCAAAACATCCTCTATTTTTCCAAATTTCCACATTTGAAATGCGATATCTGCAGCAAGGTATGTAGCTGTACCATCAGGTCTTACTAATACTTTGTATGGTTCTTTCATTTCCTTAAATTCATCGAAAATATCTATTTTTGCGATAATGGCTCCCGATTCCAATCTTTCTATGTGTTCACATTCAAGCATTCTTTCCAATGCTTTTTTGAAGAGACCAGAGTGAACGATATCACTTTCCCAAACTATCAAATCATGGAAGATATTCAGCCTGTATGCGGTTTCATATTGTGCTCGGACGCATTTGAATGCTATTTTTTTTATTTTTTCCGATGTTTCGTTATCTCCTTCTTCCATAAGTTTTAAAATTTCTCTTACTTCTTCTTCTTTCTGTTTATTTCCTTCTATTTGTTTAACAGCTTTTACATATGCTTTTCCTAAAAAGTGGTCATATTTACCTGTGTAATTCCATTTTTCTTTTTGTTTAAGTATGAAATAGAGTTGTGCAATTTGAAGTCCCAAATCATTTATATAATCGATCCTTAAAACGTTGTTAAATCCAACTGCATTTAATATCCTCGACATTGTGTCTCCAAGAATTGCGTTACGTGCATGTCCAATGTGCCAAGGTTTTGAGGGATTTACAGCTGGATATTCAATGATAACTTTTTTACCTTCAAAAAAATTTGCGTTACCATATTTTTCCAATAATGAAAGTACGAGATTAAGAGTTTCTTTTGAGTATTTAGGATAATCAATGAAGAAGTTTATGTATCCATTTCCTAAAATTTTGATTTTTTTAACTTGATCGATTTTCTTCAATTCAGAAACGATTTCTTGGGCAATTTTTAATGGTGGTTTCTTTAGTTTTTTAGCAAGAGTAAAAGGTAGTGTGGATGCTAAATCGCCGAAACTTTTGTCCGGAGGTTCTTCAAGACTGTTGATAACATCTGTCTTCACAATAATTCCTGGAGTTACACATTCTAAAAGTGCTTCCACGACTTTTGTTTTCAGATTGCTCCAAGTATCGCTGAAGTTCACTTGCAAAATATCACCTTGGTTACCGCAAGAAGGCCTCTCGCCTTTAAACGAGGGAATAGTTGCGGTTGTCGGGTAGATTTCCCTTATAAAGGAATTTAGTGTCTATCGAGACTGCTAGGAAGGCTTAGTCTCTGAAAGAAACATGGCGTTAAGTGCTACTGTCGTAGAGCTTGGAACTCGGACACGTATCCTCTGGTATTTGTAGCCATCCAGGCAGCTATCCTATAACACAGGAACTCTAGTCAACTTTCGCTTTGTTAGCACCATCATAAACTCAGTCTTTCAGGGCGGAGTAGTTGACTCTCATATCGTATTTTTAAGGGCATATCTCTTTTATTATGAATTAATTGAAAAAATTTATCACTCCTGCTTTACTTTCTACAAATACTGTTGCCAGATGAAAGATCATATTGACTTTTTCAAAGTTTTTTTAGACAATTGGTGGATCGAAATGGCGGGCCCGACGGGATTTGAACCCGCGAAACAGCCATCCAGTATACGGTTACTGGCAGTTTACTGGCTCCGCAGGCCAGCGCCTTATCATGGTTAACGTAAAGCCCGGCTAACTATCCTGGCTAGGCCACGGGCCCAGATAATCTATTATTTCAGACTTCTAATAAAATATTTTCTTTTTTCGTAACTTTAAGTTTTTTGCGGGTAAATTGATGTCTATCCATATCTATATTTTCATAAAGACACATTCTTCGAATAAGCAGATTACTTTAAGTCCCTAAGTTATTTACAAAAAGTCAACTAAAATTCTCATAACCACATAAATTAATAGTTACGAAAAATATTCTGAGAGACGTGGAGGTACCTGAGCATTTATTATCTTTATTTCTCCTAAATAGGTGGTAAAATTCATTAAAAAAGAGTTTAATTGGAAAAAAGGTACGATTGGAACCTTTTTATAAATTTTTATTTCTTCCAAAAGCCAAGTGCAGAGCAACGGAATGATTTTGACTTCTCCCTCCCATTCATCTAAAATATTGCTCAATTCACCAATTTTTTCCTTAATCATCTTTGTACGTTCTATTTGTTTTTCTACAGCTTTTTTTAAGGCGGCTATTTTTCCCCTTCTGATATTCCAGTGTTTGCAGTCAATACATATTAAAAATGGCTTTTTTTCCCCTAAAACATCTATTTCCCATAACCTTCCTTTTTTCTTTCTAAAACGAAAATTTGTCCAAACTCTGAATCCATTTGTTTCTAGAACTCTTTTTGTGAGTCCTTCAAATTCTTTCCAAGAGAGTAAGCTAATGGTCGTTTCAATATTACCTCCAAGTTCTATGAATTGTTTTGCAAGACTTATCCTCTGAAATTCAAGATCTTCTTGTAGAAAAAGATGCTTAAAAATGCCGTATTTTTCTAAATTCTCAAAAAATGTTTCAAAGCATATTTCATGTTCTTTTAAAAACTTATTTAGAGAACAATCTCTGTTTTCCTTTGATTTTTTTAAAAAATCGAAAATTATTTCTTTTAGGCTAACAAGATTACCTGACAATTTTGAGAGTACTCCAGATTATTAAATCAAGCGAGATTTGAGTGGGTAAATCAATAATTCACTCTTGGATTTAGATCGGATGAAGAAAGGGAAGGAAGACAAAAGCCGTATTTAGATAATTTAATTGTTGATAATTTTATACTTTTTTCTTCGAGGATATACTTAGAATTACATCGAAATCCGCATACTATGTTACGAGTGCGAATACATGAAAAAGAAAATAAAGTTGAATATAAAATGAATCATGTAATAACGGAATACTATGAACATACCGTTCATAGTACGTTCTTGTGCATGAGACGAACCGTCAATGAGAGTCCGACGCTTAAGACGGTTTTCGGATGACTCGCAGGGGACGAGAATTGTCTTAAAAGACAAAATGATGTCTGACAAAATGATATTTGATAAAATGATGGCTATAGAGCCAAGAATTTATCAACAGACAATATTTGGGTCTTGTATTAAAGGAAATTGTCTAGTTGTATTACCTACAGGCTTAGGTAAAACAATTATTGCTGCAATGGTTGCCGCATATAGAATAAAAAAATTTCCTGGATCTAAATGTATTTTTTTAGCACCTACAAGACCATTGGTAAATCAACATTATCAAACTTTTCTTTCTACCTTAAATCTTTCTGAAGACGAATTTGGAATTTTGACTGGGATGGTTGAACCTGAAAAAAGACGAAAAGTTTGGAAAAACTCCAAAATCATTTTTTGCACTCCACAGATTTTGGAAAACGACATAATCGCCTCAAGATGTGATTTAAAAAATGTTTCTATAATTATTTTCGATGAATGTCATAGAGCCGTTGGAAATTATTCTTATGTTTTTATTGCAGAAAGATATATGGTTTTAGCTGAAAACAAGCTTATACTTGGACTCACTGCATCCCCTGGTCATGATAGAGAAAAAATAGAGGAAATTTGTAGGAACCTTTTTATTGAGAAAATAGAAATTAGAACAGAATCAAACAAGGATGTAAAACCCTATATAAATCCCCTAGAAATTGAATGGAGAGTAGTCCCTCTTCCTGAGAGTTTCAAAAGAGTCAAGAAAAACTTGGAAAAATTATTGAAAGACAGGATTAGTTATCTTAAAAGCCAAGATTATCTTGAAACAGAAAATTTGAGAAAAATCTCCAGAACTACTCTATTGGAGGTTCAGAAAAAGATTCGAGCAGACATGAATAGTATAACTCCAGTTCCACCAACAATGTATACAGCTATTGCAAATGTTGCATCATCTATTAGACTCTCATATCTCCTTGAGCTTCTCGAAACACAGGGACTTAGCCCTGTTAAAGAATATTTCGATAGGCTTAGAGTTAAAGCTTTTAAAAGAGGAGCATCTAAAGCTTTAAAGGATTTTTTCAAGCATAATTTAGTTATTGAAACTATAAAGCTTGTAAATGAACTTTTAGATCAGGGGATAACACATCCAAAGATTTGTGAAGTAGAAAACATAATAACAGATCAATTAATAAGAAACCCTGAATCTAGAATATTAGTTTTTACACATTTCAGGGATTCGGCTAAAAAAGTTTCAGAAATTTTGAATCAAAATGAAAAGATTAGTGCCACGAGATTTGTTGGACAGGGGAGTAGGATTGGCGATAAAGGTCTTTCGCAAAAACAGCAGATAGAAATCCTTGAAAAATTTAGAGATGGGGAATATAATACTCTAATAGCCACAAGTGTTGCAGAAGAAGGATTGGATATCAGTGAAGTTAATCTTGTTGTCTTTTATGATTGTGTACCCTCTGCTATCAGAAACATTCAAAGGAGAGGTAGAACCGGCAGAAAAAGACCTGGAAGAGTTGTCATTTTGATAGGAAAAGGAACTAGAGATGAGGGATACTATTATGCTTCAAAAAATAGGGAAAAAAGTATGAAAATGATAATGAAGGAACTGAAAGATATTTCTTTTGAGTTTGATAAGAAAAAACATCAGGATATGGAAAAAAAGCTTGAATATTTCTTTGAAAAGCCAAATGAGATAAAGGAAACAAAGCCTTTAGAACGTGAATGTCACGAAGAAAAGATTTCTATTGTCGTTGATAACCGAGAATTTATGTCAAATGTCGTAAGGGAACTTTCTCGGATAGGAGCTCTCGAAATTGTTCCGGAACAATTACAAATAGGCGATTATGTTCTTTCTTCCAGAGTTTGTATTGAAAGAAAAACAGTCAAAGATTTCTTAACCTCTTTGGCCGATGGCAAACTGTTTGACCAAGCAAAAAAATTGGTGAATAATTATGAAAAACCTTTAATTATCCTTGAAGGCGAAGGACTCTATAGTGAAACTGGCATTCATCCAGATGCAGTTCGTGGAGCACTAGCTAGCTTAACAATTGACTTTGGTATCCCCATCTTAAATACAAGAAACTATCTTGACACTTCAAAACTTCTCATTTTGATCGCAAAAAGAGAACAACTAGAAAAAGAGAAAAAAATTACAATAAGAAAAGATAAACGAACCACCTCACTCAAAGAAATCCAAGAATTTTTTATTTCAGGTCTTCCTGGAATAAATATTACTCTTGCAAAAAGGATTTTAGGGGAATTTAGCACAATTGAAAATTTTATAAATACAGATAAAGAAAAATTAAAAGAGATAAAGGGAATAGGAGAAACAACTGCAGAAAAGATCAAAAAAATTGTTAAAAGCGAATATGAATTAGATGACGAATAATTAATTTGCCGATAAATCAGAAAATGATTTATCAACCCAATCTTTGAGTTCTTTTACTACTTCTTCTAACTTATCTAAGATAATTACTAATTCTTCAATATTTCTTTCCTTTTTCTCTTCTGTTGGTATTAATTCTTCTCTTTCGAAATCTTTCTCTATGTCCTCCCTTTCTTCTGTTTCAAGAGGTGTTTCTTTCGTGATTTTAATAATTAATGCTTGATTTCGATCAAAGATACTCATAAGAAATTGTTTAAGTAATGGATCTGGAGAAATTTGATCAACTTCTTTTAACATTTCTTTCAGAGCTTTTTTGATGTTTGCAACGATATTGGGATCATAAGCCAATGTTCTCTCAGTAAAAATATGCCTTAGATCCATAACAAGTCCTTCAGGATCCTTTTTACTATGACTTTTTGCTAATCCTATTTTTATTCTGTTTTTTTCTAGATCCTTAAGGAAGAAATTGAATGTCTTTCCGGGAATTTTTTCCTCAAAGTCAAAATCTGCTTTTACAACTTTTGGTGATTTTTTAGCCAATTATAATGTCTCCCTATGTTATTATTTGACATATCCTAATCTTTATTTTTAAATCCATTTCGATTCGGATAATGATATCTTGAGGCTTCCTCTCAGGCGGAAGAGTCAAATGGTGGAACTTTAAAATCTTGTAAATGGTAGAATCACCTACGTAAAATCCAAATTTCCAAACTTATCTGTTTATCCTTGTTTTCCCCAAATTTGGGTGCGAATCCTTAATTACTAGGTCTGTAGCCTCTAGTTGAGTGGTAACCACACTATTTCGGCCTCTTCTGGACTTTTTTCCCTTTCCTAGCGAAACAGATATATACTTGCGAGAATCACTTCCCTTGAGTGGTTCCTTCCTTTATTCCTGTCGAGTTCATACCACTACAGAAGAAGAACTACTCTTTTTAACCTTTCTTTATTTTCCAAACGAAAAATCTCTATATAAAAAAGTAAGCAATAGAGAAGTAGATTAATACCTTTAGTCACAAAAACTTACCTGAGGAAAATCTTTTTGAGCAACATACAAGAAGATGCTGCAAAAATATACGAAGCCTTAGAAAACGAGTTGGAGAAGCTAAAAAAAACATTGGATGAACATAAGAAAGTTTGGATATTGCAATCGGTCTTGTATAAGGGATTACAACTTGCAAAACAGTTAAAAGTACTAATAAAAGACTCAAAATGCCAAATAATCGAGGAGAAATTTAAACGCCTTCATTACAAATATTCTGAACAGGCAGATGTTTCTGCTCCTTGGAAAATTGATAAGATAAAAGATGAAGTATTCGAATTGGTTTTCGAACTGATGGAAATTTATAAGGCTGCAAATATTTGATTTAACAAGGAAAAAATGTCTATCAAGAATCCCATGATTTTGTTCATGAGATTGTTTAATGTGTATGTATTGCACTTGTTTTTTCTTTAAGTATATGTTAAAGGGGTTCTGTAAAACCATTTTTTTATTTGTATCTTCGCTATCATCTATATATTATTAACAAGCTGGCAAACCACTTTCAAGATCAAAATCCAGAATCCTGATTTTGAATCCAACAAAAGAGTGCGGGAGAAGAATCCGAGTTTGTGTGGCAAATAAATAGATTTTTAATACAAAAGATGAGCTAAAACGCGCGATATCCTCCTTTGTGGTCCAACAACCCTTCCACCTCCATTTGTACAGTTATTTGTGTCCATGCTTATAATAACGGAATGCTGCGCGTATATCACTCGTATAACGTTTTTATGCATGGAAAGAACCATCGATGAGAGTCCAACGCTTGAGATAGTCCATTATGAGTCATAAAGGACGATAAATGTTATAAACAACTCTTGAAACTAGTCCTACTCATGAAAGAAAGGCATGATCAAGAGAGAGTGATTTTAATAACAGGAGCACCCTGTACTGGAAAAACAACCATTGCTAAGATCATAGCAAAAGAACTTAGGATTAAACACATAAACATAGGAAAAAAAGTTATTGACGAAAATCTTTATCTTGGATACGATTATAAACGAATGTCTTTTATAGCCGACAACGAAAAACTAATTGAATCGTTAGTGGCCGAAATTAAAAGAACAGGATACTTGATAATCATTGAAGGTCATTACGCAGATATTGTACCAGATCAATTTGTTAAAAAAGCTATTGTTCTACGAACGGACATAAACGAATTAATTAGAAGAATGAAAGGTAAAAAATATCCTGAGAAGAAAATTGAGGAAAATATTACTGCAGAAATAATGGAAATACCCTTACAAAATTGTCTGGAATCCTATGGGAAAGATAAGATCTTTGAGATCGATACTACTATGAAAAGCGCCAAAGAGATTGCCAATTTAATTTTAGATCTTCTTTTTAGAGAGAATTGTTTGTGAACTACTCACCTGCTAGTAAGTGTTTTTCTCTGTAAAGCTTTGGTTAAAATCGTATATATTCAAATTCATTTTCCAATAAATGTCTAGATTTTTTTTGGTAGATTTTCTACAAAAAACGATAAAGAATGTGAAAAATATCCTCACCATGCTAAACAGCTAAATTTAGCATCTACCTCGCAAGAAGCCCCCATGCGCAAGCGTGGGGAAGAATTGCGTTTTTTCAAGGTTCAACAACATTTTAAAGCATCTTTTTTCAGTATACTTTTGGATTGAGCTGAGGTAACACTCGCCAATTCTTTAATTTAATCACGATAAGTCAGGGCAGGAACTGCCCGTAGAGCCTGTTGGACATGCTCTATTAGGAGATGGATGAATCAGGAAGCCCCATCTGGTAGGGGGGGTAGTTCACATTTAGGATTTATGAATCATAAAAAAGAGTGGTCAAAGTGGTCCTCTCCCTAAAACCTGTAGCGAAAAACCGGCCATTCCACACACGTTGGTTTACCCCACTTACTACTTTTCAGTTTAAAGTCATTCGCTAGGGGATATGGAGAACCACATGGCCCGTTTTACCTTGAGTTTTCCTCATCCCTGTGATTGTTTTATGTAATTTTTGATATTTCAAATATCTGGAGGCTGATCGTGGTAAAAGCGGAAAAGGGAATTCTTCAAAAAGCCAGGACTATTTGAACTCAAAGTCTTTATATTCGACAAAAAAATTTCAAAGAAAAAAACTCGAGTATCTTTCAAAAAATAAAGTGGAAAATAAAGGAGGTATAAGGTATGCAAACGTGTGAATGTGGCAGAAAACTTGTTGTAGTGTTCTGTAGTGATCTTTCTAATTCTTATCCACGACCAAAATGCAGATATGAGTATATTTGCCCTAATTGTGGTGTGCAAAAAAGATTAGTAATCGAATTAGCTTCTTATGCTACTCACGAAAAAATGTATGTAATTTAACACGGAAAAGGGGCTATAATTTTCAAAATGAATGGAACATATAAGAAGAAGCCTGTTATTGTCAAATATTCATTGAAGAAAATCACAGAACATGCATGAAAAAATGTTCAGGGGTTATATGAAAGAATAGAACTGGAGCTTGCTTTCATAAAAGGAAACAGCTATCCAGTAAACATGATAAAACAAACCATATTTTTCGTGTCTTCTATACTCATAGATTGAGGTCATCTTTAGACCCTTCTTTAATTATCTCAGTGATTAAATGAATAAGGAGAGTCTATGACCTCTTTTATGGCTTTTCTTTTTTATGCAAAATATGCGATATTTGTTCGTGACTTGCAAGCGAATACAAAACTATTTATTGTTTTATGAAGATATAATATCCTGCTTTCTGAACATTTTATGGTTACATTTGTTAATAAACTGTAAGAGATAATTCCCTATTTTTTGGGAGGGTTTTTTTGCCAGCGAAAGAACGGTCAGGATTATTAAGATGGTTTAAAGAGAGGAGAGAAGCCAAAGCTATCCAAATGACCCAAATACATTGCAGAAAAGTATATGAAACAGTAATTGAACTTCGGAACACAATTGAATTAGCAATAGCTGGCGAGGATGAAAAAAAGGTTAGACAGAGACAAAAGATGATTTCAGATTTGGAAAGAGAAGCCGATAGAATAAGGCGAGATATCCATCAACTTTTAACAAGAGGATCAGAGTTACCATCTAGTGAGCGTTTAGATCTTGTACAACTTGTTTCCAATTTAGATTCAGTCGCTAACACAGCAAACGGTGCTGGACGACGATTGGTCATTTTGAAAGAAATTTCAAAATTCCCCCGAAAAATACTTGATGCTTTATCTGTAATGGTCAAGGATATTATAGAATGTGTCGATTTGTTAAGAGAATGTGTTGTTAGTCTGGGAGAAGATATTAATCAAACAATAAAATATACCGATGAAATAAATGAAAAGGAGTTCTGCGTTGATGAGGATTTACGAAATATTCTAACTCTTTTATCTCAAGAAAAGTTCTCAATTGATCCATTCACTGCAATTATATTTTTTGAATTTATCTCGTTTCTCGAAGGAATAGCGGATAGTTGTGAGGAAACCGCGGACTTTGTACGTTTAGTTTCATTAAAAATACCACCCACGTAATCTACTGTTTGCTGGATATTCCTCGTTTTACAAGTAAGTGGCGCTTTTTGAGACATTTTGCTAAATCAAAGATAGTTCTGTCCAAAATTCTATTCTAATTAGTTCGAATGGACGTTTAAGTGGAAGGTACTTCAAATTTTCCAAGTCTTTCTTTATTTTATGATTAGAAAATATTATGAAATTAAATATTGCACGGAACACGAGATTAAAAAACTCAGGATAAAAGAAAACTTTGAAAACATCAGAAAAATCTATTACCCGAGATTCATGTTAAATAACAAAAACTTCTTATGTTCAATCATTAACATAGTACTATCGAAAAAGACGAAATAACTCTTCAATTTCCTTAAAGGAATTAAACTATAGTGTTTTGAATAATTTTTCTAAAGTTTCTTAATACTAACCTACATAACCTTCCACGGTATAAAAAAAATCCATGCTGTGAAAAAACAGAATCTTGAAAAGGTATGAAAACCTAAATCACCTGTGGAAGCAAGATCACAAAGAAAAGGAAGAAAGATGAACGGATAAGCCTCAATTTCATACAAGAAGTTTGTGGAGTGATTCTACAAAAAAATTTGGAAAAGTTTTTCAAAACACTATAACTCTTTGAATATGATCGATCTCTTTTTAGCACACAGATTTTAAGAATAAAAGAATAATTGCCTGAATTTTTGTCCCATTTTACTCCTAACAGGCTCTTTCAGGCTCTATAAAAAGAATAAGAGGCGGGGTTGAAAAGTAAAAATTGACATTTGCTCAACTAACGTCATCAATCAGAAAAATAGCATTGGAATTTGGATTTACTACTCCTACTCAAGTCCAGAAAAAAGCTATCCCACTAATTTTAAGTGGACAAAATGTTTTGGTAATTGGGCCCACTGGCAGTGGTAAAACAGAAGCTGCTGTTTTGCCTGTTTTTGAAAAATTTATTAGAATTAGAGATGAAGGTCATGAAGTGAAAGGAATTTCCATTTTATTTATTACACCTTTACGGGCATTGAACCGTGATATTTTTAGAAGAATAGTTGATATAGGGAAAAAGAATCTCGGAATTGATATCCAAATAAGACATGGCGATACAACTTCATATCAGAGGAGAAAGCAGGCTTTAAAGCCACCGCACATGTTAATTACAACTCCTGAAACCCTTCAGGCTATTTTACCTGGAAAACGAATGAAACAACATCTTAAAGCTGTTAAATGGATAATCATTGATGAAATTCATGAATTAAGCTCAAGTAAAAGAGGCATACAACTCGTTCTCGCTCTTGAAAGACTTTTAGAAATTACTGGTGAAGAGTTTCAAAGAATCGGGTTGTCTGCCACAGTTGGAAGTCCCAAAAAGATTAAAAATTTCTTAGCTGGAAAAGAAAGATCAATTCAAGTAATGAATATTTCGAAGGCAAAGAGTTTAGATTTATCAGTTGAGTGCCCCTCCCCTACAGAAAATGATGTTTTTTTAGCAAAGGAGCTCTTTACATCCATAGAGGCTGTTGCCAGGATAAAAAGATTGGTAGAGCACGTTAAAAACCATGATTCCGTTCTTGTTTTTGTTAATACCCGCCAATTCGCAGAAATAATTACTTCAAGATTGAGACTTTATGATCCCGCGTTTAGATTTGATATACATCATGGATCTCTTTCTAAAGAGGTAAGGGTAAGTGCAGAAGATAGATTTAAAGCAAAAGAACTTAAAGTAATCGTATGTACGTCCTCTCTTGAATTAGGCCTGGATATAGGTGACGTGGATCTAGTCATACAGTTTATGTCTCCAAGGCAGGTCATAAGGCTGGTTCAAAGAGTTGGTAGGGCTAGGCATTGGGTAGAAGAAGTTTCAAAGGGGATTATTATTAGTATGGATGCTAACGATATTTGCGAATCAGCTGTTATTGCTAAGAGAAGTTATGAAAGCATTCTTGAAAGAGCCTTAATTCATGAAAATGCATTGGATGTTCTCTGTCACCAAATTGCAGGAATTTTATTGGATAAACGAAAAGTTTCAGTAAAAGAGACTTTTGAAATTATTACAAGGGCGTGGCCTTTCAGAAATTTAAGTTATGATGTTTTCTTAGAAGTCATCGGCCTGATGGATAGGATACATCTTATTTGGATAAAAAACAGTAATAAAACAATCGAACTAGGAAGCAGGGCAAGACAATATTATTATAATAATCTTAGCACCATTCCTGATGTAAAACGATATCATGTCTTTGATGTTTCGACCAACAAAAGTATAGGCGTTTTAGATGAAGAATTCGTAGCAACGAGAGCCGAGCGTGGAGTTGTATTTATAGTAAGAGGAAGACCCTGGAAAATAATTAGTTTAGAGGAAGAGGATAACAAAATAAACGTTGAACCTGCCCCTGATCATACAGGTGCAATCCCTGGATGGGAAGGAGAACTTATACCTGTCCCTTTTGAAGTTGCTCAAGAAGTAGGCGAACTTTTTCAGAAATTAGAGAATATTTTGATTAATAAAAATGTAAAAAACAATCTGGAGGATTTAAACCAAGTTTCTGAAGAATATATGTTAACTGAAGAGGCCTTAAATAAACTATTATCTACAATAGAGGCTCAAATTGAAAGTGGTGTGCCAGTACCTAATCACAATGCTATTGTGATCGAAAGTATTGAAGATTATGTTATTATTCATACATATTTTGGAAGCCGTGTTAATTCAACAATTGGTCACCTTTTATCAGCGATATTAACTTCTAGATTTGGAGCGACTGTAGGTATCTGGACAGATCCTTATCGAATAAGACTACGATTCCCAGGGAAAATCAGGCCTGAAACAATAGAAACAATTCTTAAAGAACTTAATCCCGAACATATTGAAGTGATTCTTGATCTTTTACTTAGGAGATCTTCTCTTTTTGAATGGAAGTTTATGCACGTCGCAAAAAGATTCGGCATAATTGAACGCAATTATTCTGAATTAGGAAAATTTGGTTTGTCAAGACTAATAAAAATTTTTCAAGATACTCCGGTAGAATGGGAAACAATGCGTGAAGTGAAATTTGAAAAATTGAATGTTACGCGCACTAAAAGAATTGTTGAAAATATCAAAAGAGGATTCATTACAACCCATAAGATAAATCGAAAGGGTATTAATGATGTTTCTCCAATTGCTAGACCCGCTTTGGATTTTTTAACCTCAGGTGATCTTATTTCACCCTCAAGACCAGAAGCTGAAATTTTAAAAGCAGTTAAAAACCGATTATTAAATAAACGAGTAAAATTGGTCTGTTTATATTGTGGGAATTGGAATACAACAAGAACTGTGAAATCGCTTCCAGAAAGTCCAACTTGTCCTAAATGTCAATCAAAATTCGTTGCAATATGTTCACCAAAGAACAATGAACTACAAGCAGTTTTTAAACGATATAAAGACAGGAAAATGAAATTATCTAAAGAAGAAATGAAAATTTTAGAAAGAGGATGGAAAAGTGCCAATTTAATGATGGCATCTGGTAAAAAAGCGATTATTTCGATGGCTGGTAGAGGGATAGGCCCAACCACTGCGGCAAAAATATTATCAAGGTTACATAAAAGCGAAAATGAGTTTCTTAAAGATATTTTGAATGCTGAAAAAGAGTATGCTCGGACAAGGGCTTTCTGGGCTAATTAGATTAAAAAAATATTGAATTGTGTATGCAAATTTATTTCATCTTGTGAGGCTATTCATACACATAAAAAGTTATAAAGAATAACTCTTCAATTCTGGACGGTTTATAGAGAATAACAAAAACGAGAAAAGCAAAATATAAAACGTTATTAATTTCTTCAATCCTCCACAAAGTTTCATATCAATGGCGTTATTCATTCATTAAAGGATTTACGAGGTAAAATACTTCGAAAAAGCCTTTCCTTAGTATGTTATTGCCAACTACTCCTCCCTGAAGGTTAGAGCCTTTTGGATGAGCCACTACAACGTGGGAGTTGAGTAGGCGTCCCCTATGATGGCACACATTCTGGGATGCTTCGCTAGTTCTGTCCCTGCAAACCGTGTGTTTAACAAGGGGACCCGTCATGGGTGGCCACTTTTCGTGGGTGCGGCTCCAAAGCGATGGCACGTTTCGTATCATAAATCCTTTTAAGAAGGGTGTGTATCTCCAAATCACAATTTCGCGCACACCTTTAGGTGTGTGTCCCTTGCCGTTATCTATATGAATAAAAGGGAAGGATTCTTAGAGTGAAATAAGCGTCACCAAAGTGAATAAAAAATAATACAAAACATTAAAATATTAATTTATTAAACTTGGATCGAGCATGAGAAAAACCTTGAATCAATTCTACTCATCTCTGTTGTGTTTTAAAAGGAGATTAGCGAGACATTTTTGTGGATATATGACCAATTTATGATCCTTTTGTTTTCAACTATCGATACTGGTGGGATGATTTGTCGGAACTTAGAATCGAACCTCTTGTTCTCCAACCTACTGAAAAATTAACTAGGGCAATGAAGATCGCTACTTCTTCCGGAAAAGTAATTTTCGGATCAAAACGCGCAATTAAAGCAGTAAAAAAAGGAACTGCTGCTCTAGTAATTCTCGCGAATAATTGTCCGGATGAAATTAAAAAAGATATTCTATACTATTCCGCTATCTCAAACATAAATTTAGTCATTCTGGATGTGAACAGCATTGATATGGGAAGGATCTTAGGAAAACCTTTCTTTGTTGCGTCTATGACCATTCAAGATCCAGGTGATTCAGAAATCTTGAAACTTACGGAGGGGTGACATGGCAAGTGGTGTTAAAATTACAACGGAAGAAATCAGATATATTGCGTTATTTGAATCAATGACAGGGGCAATCACAAAAGATTGTGTTATTGACGAAGATGAAAATCGCCTCATATTTATTGTGAAAAGTGGAAATGTTGGCCGTGCTATTGGTAAGAGAGGTACAAATATCAAAAGAGTTAGAGAAATTATTGGAAAAGGTATAGATGTTGTTGAACTTGCGAACACACCAGAACAATTTATTAAAAATATTCTTGCCCCTGCTCATGTTAAATCCATCCATATTAGTGAGAAAATGGACGGTAGAAAGATAGCAGTTGTCAATGTCAGTTCACAAGATCGTGGCCTTGCCATAGGAAAGAATGGCCGTAATGTTTCGAAAGCAAGAATTTTGGCAGCAAGATATTTTGACATTTCTGATGTTGTAATCGCTTAAAGGAAAGTTTAGCTTCATGTTTATTAATTCTCTTCCATGGGTCATCGAGCCTAGAAAATCACTGGCGATCACTGGTGTGAGGGGCCAGATATCGGTTGGTTTTAATCTGATTCTCAGCCAACCCCAATCACTCATTAGTTTTCCCTCGTCCCCTTCAATTGACGAAGGGATCTCCTTTTCCAAGATTCATGGAATTTAAATCGGAATAAAGCTCTTTTTAAGCTCTCGGTTTGTATATCTAAATTATTGAGTCAATAGCTTGATTGGTCATCCACAATTCGTTGGAAAAATTGCAATCGTATTGATCCAATCGCTCTCGTACACTATTGACTTATCTTCTTCACTTAAGGTCTAGGCTCTTAGAAACCATGTATGGTTTACACTCAGATATTTTATAGAAGCAATACATGCCGTGAGGAGCAAATGATATCTTAGAGATGTGTACCCGACGCTCATACACTCATTTAAGGCTCCCAAGTCGTAATCCTTAATAATTGCTGAGTGTAGTTTTTTCGCATCAGATTCAGGAAGTTTTTTGCAAGGTAAAATTCCTACACGGGCTTCAGCTTGACATTGTACATGAGGAGTTCATCAGTGGTCGTAGTAAGTTTATGCTTGTCAACCGTTTTAGGCATTTTCTGATTTCTGGACAAGCCGGCTTGAAGTCACTTAATCATCAGTTTATCGGTAATATCCATGATCTTCCACCGCTTTGAAAACTGCATCAATATTTTGCTTAGGAGTATCACTTGTTATAGCTACAGGCGTGATAATTAACGGTGTTTCATTTTGAACTGCCAGTTTACAAAGATTTGCAACATGGTTATACACTTCAGTAGCAAGGGCATCCCTGAGGAAATATGGCATCACTGTATAGGTATAACACCTTGAGATCTCTCCACATAACTTTATCATCTGAGCATCATCCACATCCAATATTCCCATCCTATTAACGTCAAAACATATTGGAGCAACAAGTGTTGTTAAAGGGGAATATTTCTTCTCTTTAACACTTAAGCGTAATAACTTTTCATAACTACCTTCTGTATTTGGATAATAGGTAACAGCAGGATTTTGCCTTTTAAGCAATTTTAGAGTGTCCAAAACATAGGGATAAACATGTTCCAAGAAATCTTTCACCTCCACGATCGGAGGACTAGCATACAACTCCCAAATTATAGTCCCAAGCGGATCTACATCGTTGCGCCTATATTCTCTAATGATCTTCTTTACTATTTCTTTGTAAACCTCTATTTCATCCAGAAAAAAGGTAGGATAAATTTCTAACTCTTCCTCACAATATTTTTCAATCAATTTCTTCTCTTTCTCACTTTCAGCATTTATATACGATAAATATGATACAAAGTCCTCCATCAATTGGATTTGCCCTCTGACAAAACATCCTAGTGTAAATGGACCAGTTATAAGAGGACTTTGTATAGACTCGGGAAATTCTTCTTGAGCCAATGCATATGTTTCTACAGAATAATGAAAGTATTCACTTGAATCGGGGATATCAATCCCTGCTAAGTCCTCAGCATCCTTAACAATTGTATCCACGTTGGTTGGATAATTCCAATTAACTATTTGCATTGGAACTCCCATTTCAGGTAGTCCACTACCTAATAGTGGACCCCCCCAGTAAACATTGGCGATCATATCGGGATTATACAAATAGATAAGCTTTCGAGCAACCTCTATATTGAATTTTGGGTCTTTTAAAAATAATTTCCAATGATATTTTGGATTAACAAATTTGGGGTCAATGTTCATCGGAACAAGTATAGTTGAAACTCTATCAGTACATTTCCCCATAGTGGTCAAAATAAATCTTTCAGAATTAGACAGACTTCTTCGTAAATAATTTTTAAAATTACCTTTCACCACTAACTTTAGAACATTTAAGATTCCCAAGCCTCTTCCACCATCATACCTTTTAATCTATCATATGAATTATTTAACAGATCATTCGCAACGTAAACAGCTTCACGGGCATTTTTAGCATATGAGTCAGCACCAATTGCTTTGGCAAATCTTGGTGAAACGGCCAATCCCCCAACTATAATTTTGAAATCAAGATTGTTTTTTTCCCTATACTCTATGAGTTGCAAGACTGCTTCTTTCAGGGAGATATTTGCAGTTGTGTCCAACCAAGCAGCTAATCCGATAATTTGAGGGTTATGTTCCATATAGCCGTCAATAAACATTTGATATGAAACATCAACTCCAAGATTAATTACTTCAAAACCATCTCCTTCTAAAAATAATTGAACAATTTTAGTTCCAATCGAATGTACATCTCCTTCGACAGTACCTAACAAGATTTTTCCCTTGGTTGAAATCTTAGGAATTAAAGGTTCTATGATTTCCTTTGCCTTATCAAATGCTTTGGCACTAAACCAAACATCAGCAACGCAATACTTTTTCTCCTCAAAATATTGTCCAATTCTTTCCATGGCATTGCTCAAAATCTCAAGAATAGTATAAACGGGGACATCATTTTTCAAAATCTCCTTAACAAGTGTTTCAACTAAATATGGTCTTCCTTCAATGACCATTTTTTCTAATTGATTCAGGCAATCCAAAGATAATACCTCCATTAATTATAATTATGAAATTTTGCCCAATTGAGTAAAACCACTTAGATAGGTTCTTTTTTCCTCAAAATTGCATAAGCCGAGTTCGTAAAGTGAAATAAAAAAGCTATAAATTAAAGAAAGATCAAATCCTATTCCCAACTTTTTCCAAATTTGTAAAAGTGAGCGATTATTATCAGTATGAGAAAGGATTTTGTTGATCATTTCAAGATCATATTTTCTAACAAGTTCAGCGGCAAGTGAACCTTTTAGAATCTTATATTTTTGTTCTTTAGATATGATCGGAATTTTTTGTCTTGAAAACGTGAGTAAATCCACTTGAGTAATTTGAGGTTTCTCCTTTGATTTGTATTCATTGATTCGATTATTCAGTCTATTTGGATCGATTGTTTTTATCCAACCATCAAAATTAATCAGATCCCCCTCTGCTTCCTCCAATATCATTTCAGACTCTTCTATAAAAGGTTGAACAGGAACTGATGAGTCAATTATGAAGAACAGTAGATCCTTCACTACAGTATTATCTGTTTGTCGTTCATTTCGAGCAATAATTATTTTTTCCCCCTTAAAATCAATAGAATCGATAGAAGTATCTGCAACGCCCATGTGGAATTGAGCTAATAACATAGGATCCCGGAGAGTTTCAATAAACCTTGAATTTTCATTGAAAACTTTTTCAAAGGCTATAACTGGCCCTAAAGTTGTATCAAACACGACTAGAATAATTGCTTTCAGCCCACATTGACTTAATTCAGATTGAAACTCATCTTCAGTCATTTTATGAATCATTTTTTCTACTACCTATCCCATCGATAATTGACAATAATTTGTAAAATGCGGTTTTAACATTCAATCCTGTTATTGAAGAAGTTCCAATAACTGGAATATTATTCTCAATTCCCAATATTTTTGCAATTTCCTCAGGTTTCAAAGCTGCTGGCAAATCTTGTTTATTAGCACAAACAACAAAAGGAACATTAATAGTCTCCTTTAAAAGTTTCAGAATTAATTTGGATTCCTCGATTATTTGAGAACTGGCAGTTGAATCAACGAGAAGAAAAGCTCCTTTAGAACCCGCCCACCATAGATTCCATAATGGTCTATACCTTTTTTGACCACCCAGTTCCCAAAGAATAGCATGTATGTTTTCAAAAGGTATTTTGTAAAAAGCCACACCGGGAGTTGGCTTGTATTCATGACAAGCAATTAAGTTGTTTTCGAATTCTTCTGCAATAATACTTTCAAGTACTTTACCCATTGTAGTTTTTCCAGATCCTCCACTTCCCATTAAGAGCAACTTAACGTTTGAAACAATTAGAGGAGTATTTGACTTATGACTTCCATTAACACTGATCAATAATAAATAACCCTAAAAGAATATTCTTACTTCTTTAAAAACTCCACCAAATACTTAGATTCAGCGCCTAAATTACTCGATCAATGCCCAGTTTTAATGGAAAACTTGTTAAAAAACAAGAAAACACTGCATAGGGTTTTGTTTTTATTTTATGCTCATTTTATGGAATATGCCCTAATTATTATTTAAGAGTAAAAATTAACCTTCAATGGAAACAAATATAAGACGTGAAAAAGTCTTTAGGTATTAGTATGAAGAAACTGACCTGCGCTGAGTTTTCTGTAAGAAGAAAAATAATGATGAGTTGCAACTCCACGGATCAAATTTGATTGACCGAAAATATCTTAAAAAAACTCTTTCTCCCTCTTAAATGAAGAAACGAGTAAAGGAAATCCCGTTAATGAGAATACAGGAGGTAAATACTTTATGTGGGATTTTCTTATATTGTTAGGAATAATAATTACATTCATAGGAGTAGGAATAATCTTCTTAGGAATAGCTTTGAAAACAGTGGAGAAGCAAGAGCGAGATACAGAGAAAAAGGAAGTTCGCAATACAAAAACAAAGGGAGGAGGAGTTATATTAATAGGTCCAATTCCGATAATTTTCGGGACAGACCGTAGTATTGTCATTATTGCGATAATTGGAGCTATTATCCTCATAGTATTGTCAATTATATTTTTCATTTATTTATGACGTCTCTCATCCTCTTCCCAGATTTCTACTGAGTATTTTTTTTTGAGTAATTATTGGTTCTTTGAAGGAATATTTCGATTATTTATTTGTCTTAAATCCACTAAATTTCATTTTGAAGGAGTCTTTTTTAAGAATTTCTTTCTTAACGTTCAAACATGTTCCATCAAAGCGGAAAAATCCAAAAAGCGCTATTAAACTATTGACTTAGGAAAATTCTCTCCTTCTGTCAATTATTTCTTCGACTTCTGGGCCCACACCGATCAAGGTAACAGGGATACCGATCTCTTTTTCAATATTTTTTATGAAATCAGATGCGGTACTAGACAATTTATTGAAAGATTTAACACCTTTACACTCAGGAAAGACAATATCTAACTTTGTAATTGCAGCTTGTGTTGCGCCATTAAGCATGGTTGCTCTTTTAGCCAATTTTATGTTGAAAGGTGCGCTCCTCCTCTTTCTCCCAGTTACCGTGGCAACTTCGAACCATCCTCTTTTTTTAGCTTCTTCCTCTGAAAGTTCATTTTCTAAGTATCCTGAACCAACACGTGTGACGAATGCCTTAAAAACTACAATTACGGCGTTGACCCTTGTTGGCCCTAATCCGATATCCGAACAAACCGCTGCCGCCGTGATATCTTTGCTTGTCACAAAAGGATAGGTTCCATGATAAAGTGAAAGAAAAGTTCCTTGAGTTCCTTCAATTAAAACTTTTCCACCTTGATCTAATGCTGTGTTAACTTCAAGAGGTACATCTGTAAAGTATTCCTTTAAAGAAGGGATCTCTTTTGCTATTTTTACTTTCCTGATTGCTCTTTCTGCGTTACAGGGGCCACAACCAGTACCAGTGCTACCGATCTTTTTTGCAGTATGTGGAGATGACTGATCAAGAGAAATATGTTCCTTGGTTATGATGGCGCATTGTTCGTCTAAACCTATTCTATTTTCGACGTCCGTTTCTGAAACTTCTTTATGGAAAATATCTGGATCAACTAATACACCTGGACCAATAAGAAGTCTAGAGTCTTCACTCACAAATCCAGTAGGGATTTGCCTAATTTTATAGGTTATATCTTTCACTACGACAGTATGTCCAGCATTTGTTCCTACACCTGCTCTTACAACAATATTTGGTTTATCTTTAAAACTTAAGTAGGAAACAATTTTTCCTTTTCCTTCATCGCCGAAAAATCCTCCTACAACAATAGTAGCTCCCATGTTTTAAACTCCTTTAATTTTTTTGCAGCTTCTTAAATATTTTCACAAAGGAAAAATATAGGTTCTAAACCTTTTTACGCACATTTTTAATTTTATAACCAATATTTGTGATTGATTTCTTCACAAAAATCCGGATAAATTGATTTCATATTGCAAGATTACAACAAAAATTACTATACAAAGGTGAAGATGTGTGAAAAATGGGTCTAAGCTGAATTAGTTGGATTTCATTTTTTTTATTTTTTCAAGTTCTTTTTGGATTAATTTATTTGCCAACTCTGGGTCAACTCTACCCTCCGTTTTTTCCATAACCTTACCAACTAAGAAATGTTTTGTTTTTGGATTGAATAAAGCATCTTTTACAGCTTTCTCATTCGTTTTAAAAACTTCTTCAACAATAGGCTTGATGAGCTTTTCATCATTGATCACTTCTAAGTTTTCACTTTCTATAATAATTTTAGGGGGGTTTCCTGTCTCAAGCATTTTTTTCAAAACTTTTTTCCCAATCTTCCCAGTAATAATTCCATCATCAATTAATTGGATCATTTCAATCAGATGTTCGGGAGAAATTTTAATTTCTGAAAAATCAAGATCGAGTTCGTGGATATACTTTTGAAGGTCGGTCATCATCCAGTTTGAAATAACCTTGGCATTGGGATATAATTTGAAACTTTCTTCGAAAAAATCAGCCAACCATTTACTACCTACAAGGACATCAGCGTCATACTCGGGCAATCCATATTTCATGATGAAACGCTTTTTACGTGCGTCAGGCAATTCGGGCATTCTTGAAGCTATTTTATCAATCCATTCGTCACTTATGAAAAATGGCGGCAAATCTGGTTCTGGAAAATATCTATAATCATGTTCTTCCTCCTTAACTCTCAAAGAAAAGGTAATGCG
>JAECRX010000098.1 GCA_016292335.1 Candidatus Sifarchaeum subterraneum
AGAATACTACGAGTAATTACAAAAACGCCCATCAAAATACACTCCTTTTTTTTTTAAGTTGCACTCGTGCTGTTTAATCTCTGACCTACTATTGAAGACAGTGCGCTGTTATGTTATCTGGATGAGCTATCTGAACCCGCAAGTAGGGCCAGTTGTGGGCTGCGGAATAATGAGCGTTCTAAGCCTTTCCCGGAAATCTTTCCACGGCTCAAGTTCTGGATTCCGCAGAGGGGACTTGATCCGAACGAAACGGGGAGTTGCATACATCAACGCAATACGGAAGAACGGATATTTGCAGTACGACATAGACGGCAAACAGACGGCTGGCTCTCCGAAAAACGCCCAACTTATCGAATCGGTCAAACCTGTGTCCTTTTTCGCAATTCTCTCCCATATAAATGATGAAGTTTCCTTGCGGAGGGATTTCTATGAAAGAGTTATGCACTTACATTGATTTTTTCAAAGCAAAAGTTACTGCTTGGTTTATATCAGATTTTAAAACCGTTTTTCGTTGATTATTTTTTGTAATTTTGACTGCTATATTGACTATTTCGATTCCTAAATATTCAATAATGTCTCTTAAGGTTTCAACAGCTGTGGGACTTATTCGTTGGGCTCCTGATTCTTTAATAAGTCTGTAAATTGGAGCTTTTTTTATTTCATGCCTGATTTGCATTAATTTCCATGTTTGGATGAAATCTGTAAGGGCATCGATAATCCTTTTCTCACCTAAGTTTCTCAAATGAGGAGCTAGTTCTAATTGGACTGAATGGATTCCTTTTGTGGGTTTTCCCTGGGAATCAACAATATCTCCTCCAATGTAACCAGGATGTATTATGAATGCATAATCACTTTTTATGTCATATTTATCAAGGGTATTGCGTAAAAGATCAATATAATTAGGATCTATTGTGGCTCCACCACGTGTTCCAAAAACAACGTCAATATCTCCTTCAATTCCACTAAGTGGTTTTTCAATGCCATGAATGTCAATAAGTAATATTTCTTGATTTTTGGATCTTAATTCCTTGATAAGTTCATTAATTCGGCGTCTAAAAGGAGTGTTCCTTATTTTATGATATGGTAAATTATAATCCATCACCGTACGCGATACTGTTGAAATCAGAGCATAAGCCTTCGTATTGTTTGCAATCCGATATGCAATTTCTCCAGTAAATTTATCTGCTTTAGGGCCTTGGGCGTGGGGCGCAGTTAGAACAATTCCAATTTCACCAGGGATTTCAATATAGCCTTTTATTTTCCATTCTTTCTCTTTGAAGACATTTGTCTCTTGTTTAGCCATTAAGCTACTTCCATTGCCGAATTTTCATTGATTGCTAAAATTCAATACAAAATTAATTTTAGTAAAATATTTATAAATATCGAGCAAGAAGAAACACCAACTTGTCGGCGTGATGCATCGTGTGTTTCAACAATGTTTTTAAACATGCCACTCCTATACCTCTTGAGTGAATATATCCTGCCCTAGGGACTGCGGGACATGAGGCCTGTCTGAGTTATCCGATAGTGATGCTGGAAGCTTGTTGACCCGTCAGCGAGAAGTTCACTTTATTTCTTAGATCAATATTTGTAGCCGAGCAATAATCTACATTTTGGATGAGGCTTAAGTGGAAAAAATAGAAAAAGTTTGTGAAAATTATTCCCTGCTCTGTGGAATAGAGGAAGAAATGTTAATAATTTCGGAAGATGGAACCCTAGTACCTGTCGCCGATTATGTTATGCGTGCAACTGCAGAACTATTAAACCGTGAAACTGACCGCTTAGAAAGATTACAACTTCGAATAAGATCACTGGATCCTGAACCCCATCAGGCTCAAATTGAATATGTTACCCTACCGGTGAAATTAGAAGAAGTTCCTGATTGTATAAAAGAAGGTCGTGAGCTTCTCATTGATGCAATTAATAGTTTAGGATATAAAGCATTTATTCAAAGTCTTCATCCAATTCAAAGCGATCCGCATCCTATGTGTGGCACTCATATAAATATTTCCACTAAACAATCCGAAAAAGGATCTATGACTGCAGAGGAAATGTTATTTGTTTACAATCATTTATGGAATCATTTGCCAGAGCTAATTGCCCTATCTGCTAATACCCCGATATATAATGGAGAAGAAAATGGGATTATGAGTAATCGGCTCCTTCATAGTACTGTTATGAAACCAAATTCATTTGGAACTTTGGAAATCCCAAGTTATCAACCCGCTTTAGTCCAAGAACCTCATTATGGAACTCTTAGATATAGTTTGAAACTTGGAAGACTAGAGGAAGAACCGCATGTTATTACCAATCCACGTGGAGATCGTTTGATGGATATTACTCCTCGTGGTCCTTATACGAATATAGATCAAGATAAAGAAGATAGCATTTTTCGCAATCGAATTGAAATCCGAATATTTGATAATCAACGCAAAATAGAGAGTCTTTTGGACATAGTATCTATCGTAAGTGGACTGACTTTAGAGGCTTTATGTTTTTTACAAGATAGAAAGAGAATTAATGCTGAAAGATTCCATTTTGAAAATCGAGAAGAAGCTATCAGAAACGGAATGGATTCCACATTTTTGAAAGAGATAAACGGCAGAACTTCTAGAGTGTCAGCTAGAGATCAGATTAAAGAAATGATCAAACGGACTGAAGATCATAGAAAGGCTTTGTCAACCACCCTTTCTACAGATTTAAGAAATGGGATTCCAGAAGTTGAAGCTAAAAAACCCAAAATGATTGTTAAAGTGGCCACCCCCAAATTCGAAAAATTAAGACAAAAAGGAAGAAGAGTTGTGACAGTAAGGTTTTCAAGTGCCAGAAGAGGAATTGACCCTAGAACGGATAGGAAATATCGAATTTCGAAAAATCATGAGCTGACTGGAGAGTTACGGGCTGATTTCAAGTTAACTTACGAGGAACAGAATGGTTTTGTAACTGATTTCAATGAAATATTACTGAAAAACAATCTCTCAGTTCAAAATGTAAAAATTCCATTAAAAGATGGGGATGAAATATTAGGAGCAATGACAGAAGAAGATTATATGTTTCGAAGGATTTTTAGGAGGCCAAGTTTTCTGGATTTCTTCCGATAGAGAAATATTCGTGGCCAATAAGTAGATAAGCAACCATTAATTCTCTTTCTAAATTCCACTATCCTATCTCACGGTATGGTTTTTAATGCTTTAGTGCCCTCTTTTCCTCAAATGATTTCTTGCAATTCTATTTCAAACCTATACCGTTACAAATTCTTATTTTGTTTTTATACACTTCTGGACAAATTTCTTGCCCTTATTTCGTAAATTAAGGTAAAAATTAAATAGTCTTAGAGACAGAGGAAACTCACAGCGAATTAAATGATCAAAATACTGTTGTCTTCTTCTCTGAAAAAATGAAGAGATCAATTCGTTGAGAAACAATGAATCTGTGAATTTTCTGATCCTAAGGCTATTTTTCAGACTAGTTCCTATTTCTTTTCTCCACATTCTTTCAAAATCAGAGATTTTTCCTTCACCCCTTAGATAGCTTAATATTGCTTCCGCGCCTATTCGCCCAGTAAGTAAAGCGTTAGGGATTCCTGCCCCAATATGAGGCATTACGAAGCCTCCAGCATCGCCAATACATAACATATTCTCTCGCTTAGTCACTACCTCCGAAAACGGACCATCGATTGGTACCAACTTTGAGGAAGAATTTATGATATGCCCTCCATCCAATTTTTTGGAAGCTATAGGATGCTCTTCAACAAACTTTTGGAAGTAATCTCTTAGTTTAGCACCACTACTAAAACGTTTGCGTATGCCTAAACCTACATTTGCCATGCGGTTCCCCTTAGGTATAATCCAGGCATACGCCCCTGGTGAATATTCTTTGCCATAGTACATTTGGACTGCAGTTTCATCTACACTTACATTATCCATGATTGAAACAAAGCATGCAGTAAATTCATAATTTCTATTGCGAAGACCCGCAGCGAGAAGCGATCGTGGACCGTCAGCTCCGACAATCACAGGGGCTTTAACTTGCTTAATAGTTCCCATGTCTTTCACACGGATGTTCCCATTTACAGAAACACTTATAACAGGGCAACTAAACTTTACAATAACGCCAGCGTCCATTGCCCTTTTAATTAAGGCTTGATCATATTTGTCCCGAAAGATAATGTTGCTTTTAAATCTAGCTTTTAGTTTATTGCCCATTGGATCAATAAGCTCAGCATAATCCGTAACATTTGAGATAGTATTCTTGGGTGGTTCAATTAATTTTTCTGCATCTTTGACTTTAGGAAGTAAACGACGCATTTCAGAGGGATGTGGTAACAACTCCCCACATCTAACCGGAAGCCCAACAATTTTCTTTTTCTCAAAAAGTAGAACATCCACATCATTTTCAGCTAATATTCTAGAAATTGTTGCACCTGCGGGGCCTCCTCCTATCACGATCACATCAGGCATTCTACCACATCTTTTTCTCACAGTGCGAAAACAAAGTAATGAAGTAGAAATCCCAAAGTGAGCAAGAGCCCAGTAAATAAGTGGGTCATAATCGTCAGACCTTGGGCTGGTATTAACTTATGCGTATAAAGATAGTTTTGGTAAGCAATCTTCATTCCACGAATCGCAAACAGCGGTAAAGTAATGAAACTAATAAGACAAGACAAGGGCAGGAACGAGAAAATAATGCCCAAAGCTATAGATATATATACGCTAAGGATCAAGCCATGATACACGAGCACTGCTGATAAGGAACGGCCAAGTCTGACGACTAAGTGGTCTTTACCAACATGTTTGTCTGCAACGTAATCGGGAATTTGATTGATCCAAATTACGGCTGTAATTAATAGAGCTATTGGGATTGAAGCGATCAAAGGAACTATGTCTATTTTCGACGTTTGTACATAATACGCACCGATAACACAAAGAGGGCCAAAGTTAATACCAATTGCCGCTTCTCCGAGTCCTTTAGAAGCAATGGTTACATAAAAAAAGCCACACAATGCACCAATAATCCCAAGTAAAAGCAAGAACCAACCAATTACAAACATGAAATAGAGACCAATAGAAAGGCCTATACTTAGACAAATGAGTGATGCAACAAGGACATCATTAGGCTTTAGGATTCCATTACGCAAAAAGTCACTTCCTCCGCTGAATGGAGTAACTTCTTTGTTAATTACATCTGTACCGCTTTTGAAATCAAAATAATCGTTGGCCAAATTTGTGCCTGCGTGGAGTGCGATTCCTCCAACTAATGCTAATACAAAATAAAGTGGAAAAAACACATTTTCATAAACAAGGGCAATACTAGATCCTAGGACTATCGGAATAATTACTGCGGTAAAGAATTTTGGCCTTGTGGCGGAAAACCAAAGTTTTATTGAGGCGTATTTCATAGGATGAACTTCTGCCATTTCTCACTACCTTTATTTTTTCGGTTAATCATTTCCTCAATTTATCATCAAATCTATAATAAATCTGCCGGATTAAGTTTAAATGCAGACATATGAACAGGCATAAATGATTGTAGTTTATTCATAAACTTTTCGCTTTTCACAAATTTACCGCGTTAACAACACTTCAGCATCTTGTTCGATTAATTTTGCACAATTATGTCCTGATCGTGCAGCACCTTCTATGGTTGAATGCCAATTATCGTTATTTGCATAATTTCCGGCGAGATAGAGCCCTTCAACTGGAGTTCTATTTGTATCTAGTTTTAAAGACATTATTCCAGGGGATTGTGCCTCTATAGCATTCTTGATTTTCAAAACCTTCGTCCAGAGAATGTGATCTTCTATTTCAGGAAAAGGATCCTTTAGATCTTCAATGAGAATGTCCATTATTTCATCATCAGTCTTGTTCAGTATGGATGGGGTGATGCAGGTTCCAGCAAGAAGACTCTTCCCTGGAGGTGCAACAATTCCATACGGGGGCAAGATCTGGGCAGCTACAGTAACTAACTTGTTTGGCATTAGGATTGCAACTCTGTGATCTGTTATTGATCTGTCCAGTCCGATTTGAATTGCTATCACATGTGTATACTTAAAATTTTTAATTCGTTCCCGAAAGTCTCTTGGAAAGTGTTTTTCAGAGACTAAATTAAGTAGATTGATAATAGGGCCTGTAAATACTGTAAATGGAACTTCAAGAAAGTCTTCAACGCCTTCATGGATATATTCGATTCCTTTAACTTTTTCATCTTCTATTACTATCTTTTTGACCTCATTATTTGTCCAAACTTCGCTTCCCATCCGTTCGCAATACCATTTCAAAGCTTTGGATACTACACTTAGGCCTCCAGTCTCAACATCCCTTTCTGGGTAATATACGGCTAAGTTTTCTCTTTCTTGTATTCTTATCTTTTCAGCTTGGAGCCAAAGCCCACTAGATACTTGTTCAGGCGATAGAAATGTTACTGATTTGACGACTGGTGCATAAAAATTCTCCAATACTTTTCTGCTAAGATTTTTTTCACACCATGAGGCAAAATCCTCTTCATCGTACCTCATAAAATAGTCTATATCACTTTTTAAAATCCTATTTGCAGTCGTTAAAATTTTTACTCGGTCGGTAAAATCAAGTAAACGAAATTTTAAAATACTGGAAATTTTCCGTTCTAGCCTATAAAATTTCTTTTCGTGATAAAATACGGCTCCCTCTCCAATATATCTCATACGAACAGCGGCCTTTTTTAAGAAAGGTATGAGGTATGAATACCCTCCTAAGAAAAGGTGTAACCCCACATCATATGTATATCCTTTTTCTACAAAAGATCGAACATGTCCACCTACTTCTGGCTCTTTTTCAAGTACTACGCTGTAGGGTCTTAAGCGTTCCAATTCACAGGCACACAATAATCCAGAAATCCCAGCCCCAATTATCGCTACTTTTATTCTATGACTTTTCAACAATGTCCCTCCTTTCATGGCCTTTTGGAGTAATATAGTGCTTTTCTACAAGCCGAGTGCTTGAGCGACGATTTGAGTAATATCACGCATATTTACAGGGGAGTTCCTTACTCTTATTGCTTCATCAATATTTATATAACAAGCAGGACACGCTGAAGTGACAGTATCTACTTCAAGGCTCTCAATCTCTTCAAGTTTCTTTAAACCTA
>JAECRX010000099.1 GCA_016292335.1 Candidatus Sifarchaeum subterraneum
TACACCATGTACATCGCCCGGCTCCTGACACAGGAGATCTCCCTGATGAAAGAGACCAGAAGCCCCCGCGTCGCCTTTAACCGCCAGAGCAAACTCCTCAAGGACGCTTTTATTGAAGAATAGGATGTTCTGTTCGAGAATTTAACGTCTCTATTATACGATTTTTAATGATATCGTATAGTGATGATGTAAAAGGTCCGATTTTCAATTACTTTTCCAGCCTAATGGAATAGCATCTTGTTTTGTTACATTGTTTCAAAAATAGGTGGAATAAAACTATCCGTAATTCATATTCTATAGGTTATGCAAAGGGGAGCAGGCTGACCATGCAAATACACTATGTGCAAAATTCAAATTTACTAATAGTTCAACTATTTGTAAAACAGGCAAAAAAACTAAGGTTTTAAATACATTTAAAATTCATTTTGTTATGATAACGAAAAGAATAGCATTATGCATTAAATTCATTACAATAACGGAAAAAATGTTGAATCCTGGCTATAAAAGAAATCATTAATTACTGTTGATATTTTGCTGCGACAAAACTGTGACATCTACTGTGACATTTACTGTGACGCGTCAGCTTGACTTAAAATTAATTTTAATCGTTTAAGTCAATTTTTATGGACTTAAAAGTTTTGTCAAAAATGATATAAATCTTTCCTATATTATCTGGCCCAAAGTTTTTTCAGCCCTATCTCATCTTTTCAAAAAAATGTTCTATCAACCAGAAAAATTTGAAGACAAATACCTTGCTTCGTCTGAATTTAGAAATATATCAGAAAAATTTATACCAGAAATAGAAGCTTCAGGAGTGAGAGTGCAATCCAACTATCTGGAAAGGTTAACTGGGGAAGTGTATACAGCCAAATTTATTGATTATGTGAAAAAGATTCTCGATCAATTGATAGGTAAGATAGTTTAGCTTCTCCTTTAGAAAAGGCATTGAATGGAAAAGAAATACGGTCTTTGTCTTGAAGTTTTAAGACGAATACAAAAAGCCGGTATTCTTAATGAAATAATGGTTGTAGGAAGCTGCTGCACTTATTTTTTACAATTCAAATTTAGCAAGAAACTCATGGACGGAGTACATCCTCATAAGCTTTGTGGATTTTTTTCGTTTGAGGTTATAGACGAGTTGTACGGGTTTAGCACTTTTAATAAAATTATGGAATCGGAATAATGATTTTGAGAAACTTTCGTCACTAACCTTTACTTCAACCATTAGTGAAGGCATTCTATCGATAACAGTTAGAAAATCTACTTCATTTTTATCTTTATCCCGGAGGTAATGAAGTGAAACTTTACTACCAGCGGTGTCTTCTAGCAGATGCAGTTCTCGTAATAGAGCTAATGCGACAACATTTTCCAATTTAGCACTGAAGTCTCCATTGACAGAACTCACATCATAAAAATAATATTTTGGCTCTTTCAATATGCTTCGGGCTATATTCTTATGATAGGGGCGTACTGGAAAAATGACGTAAAGATTTTCTAATATTTGGAGCCAGTGTTTGATTGTATGAACTGACACTTGTAAATCGTTTGCTAAAGAGCTGTATGACGTGCTAGAGCCAACCCGAGACCTTAGAAGGTCTATCAATATCTCGATGGATTTGATGTCTCTCACTCTTTCGAGATCTAATAAATCTTCTCTAACAATTATATCAACATGAGTTCTTCTCCATCTTTTGGCAAATGTTTCATTATTTTTTAAAAAAGGTTCAGGAAAACCTCCAAATTTGATGAGTTTGTCAAGAGAGGTTTTAGGTGTTTCCTTTAAAAAAGAACAGATTTCCTTAACTGTAAGAGGATGAAGCCTATAGGAGAAAAAACGGCCGGCTAGTGATTCTCCCCCCCTTCTATAGGTTTCAAGACGAGCAGATCCAGTGACCAGAAGACCGGGGGGGATTCCTTCTGTATCATAGATCCCTTTAATCCATGATTTCCAGTTTTTCATTTTGTGAAGTTCATCAAAAATAATCACCTCAACATCCCTATCCCATTCTTCGTCTTTAATTATTTTTCGATCAGCAGTTGAATCATAATTTAAATACGTATTCGAAGAGGTGAGTTGCTTTGATAGAGTTGTTTTCCCTACTTGCCTTGGTCCAGAAAAAATGACGATTCTTTCTCTTAGGTCTTTTTTAATGTGTCTTTCCAGGTATCTTTCCATATGACTATTATGAACTAAACTTCAAAAAAGTCAAGACTTTTTTGAAGTTTAGTTCAATTTAGTCGATACTTTTCCCAAGGCCTAAAAAAACAGAAAATAAGGATTTCTGTTTAAAAAAAAGAATTGAATAGCATTTTTAAAAAAGGCCTTAAATGAAAAGGAAATACGCTCTTTGTCTTGAAGTTTTAAGACGAATACAAAAAGCTGAGATTCTTGATAAAGTAATGGTTTAAGACGAATTAAAAATATTTTCATTATTATAACGAAAAACTTTACAAAATAGCTCAGATTCGTTACAATAACGAAAAAATGGGAGATTTCCAGAAGCATATAGCACTTGCTAAAGAAAAGCTTAGTGCAACATTGAGTGCTTATACTAACAGGCAAATGACAGTTGTGGGAGATTTAGGAACAAAAGTCGTTGAGCAGCTAATCGAAGCAGATGTGGCCAGAAGGAACGAACATTTTGGAGATCATCGAAGTAGACATGAATATTCTAATAAAATGTTTCCCTTAGAAGTTAACAGGATTATGAGAAAGGTATGGTTTGCATATGCAGACCTTGGTTATGATGGAGTAAACGGGAAGAGAGCTAAGGAGATTGTTGATAACCTTATGAAAATTATTCAGTTTTTCGAGAAGAGATTCGGGATCAAGATACATGAAAAGAATACTTAAAAAAATAACAAAGGAACTCTCGGAAATACATGAGATAAGCGTTGTTATCCTTTATGGAAGTTTTGCCAGGGGGGAAAATACATCTAGATCAGACATTGATTTGTTAATCCTGACGACAAAAGAGAAAATTCAAAAGGAAATTCAAGATAAAATTATAGAGGTTGAGGCTGCTATAGATCATAGTATTCAGCCAACAATAAGATCCTTCTCCGATTTGAAAAAAACAGATTCTGGTTTACTCCAGAATATTTTCATGGAAGGAAAAGTACTTTATTTAAGAGAACCGGCAGAAATCCCTTCGGCCTTGCTGTTGCAGCAAAAACCGTATTTAGTCTATTCTTTTAAATTGAATAAGTTAGACCAGAAAGAAAAAGCGAAATTCAACAGGTCTTTTTATGAACAGCAACAAAAAGGATATAAATACAAGGGATTGTTGGATGAGTTAGGAGGAAAAAAGCTTTCTCCAGGTTGCGTGCTTGTGCCAGTAAGCCAAAAGAATAAAATAGAAAAGTTTTTTTTGAAATTCAATGTTCGTTATGAGCAATTGAAAATTTGGAAATAAAAATCGGACTTTTCTTTTCAGTAAGATAATATACATTATGTTAACTAATGTAAGTTGTTGATTGTAGGGGGATTAGTTTTGTGATGTGGTGTCGGAGCGTCCCGTTTTTGGCGAAAAATAGGGGGTTATTTCCCGTTTTTATATGAAGGTTGTACCGAAATATTGGTGTAAAGAATCTTCATTTATAATTTATTTTACTTGAAATAAAAAAATAACAGGAAAATAGATAACAA
>JAECRX010000100.1 GCA_016292335.1 Candidatus Sifarchaeum subterraneum
CTGGTGGATTCCGAAAGGTCGAGATAATTTTAAAATACCGCTCTCTTCCTCGCAGAGTAGGCGAAGCTATGTATTTAAAAATAAGAAAACATAAACCATTCTTTCAAACTATCCAACAGAACAGGATGGTTTTTTATGCGTTGCGATAGACTTTCATGCCAAATCGTAGCCTCTATTGAATTTTAAAATGATCAATCACGAATAGAGGAATCCTTATCTTCTGGCAATTATTTTAAAAAAGAAAGACATCTTTTGGAGTATTTTTCACGAACCACTACTGACTTCAAAGATCTGTAATTGAAGAAACCATAAGAGATAGTTTAATATATGTGGCAACTTCATATTCCATGAATCTTTGAACGGCTGGAAATGATTGCTTGGTATCATCATGAGAATTTGGGGTTGATGTTTTTGAGTTCAATTTTAAAAGAAAGCTTAACCAAAATCGCTGGAGAGAACGTTAGTGATGATATTGCAGATTTAATAGCATATTCCACAGATGCAGTAGGATATCTGGTCGGAAAACCGGAATTTATTGTCTGGCCCATTTCTAACGATCAAGTTGTCGAGATTGTAAAATTAGCGAATAGAGAAAAAATACCTATTGTTCCTAGAGGTGCTGGATCTTCCTTAGCAGGAGGATGCACACCAAAAAAAGGTGGAATTGTTTTAGATTTTTCAAAAATGAACCGAATACTAGAAATCGATGAAAAGAACCTCACCGTCTGGGTTGAACCAGGTGTTGTACTTGCAAAATTAAATGAAAAATTGGCAAAATATAAATTGTTTTTCCCTCCAACTCCTGCAAGCGACTCCATTGCCACATTTGGAGGATCTATAAATACAAACGCTGGCGGATTGAGGGCAGTGAAATATGGGGTAATGAGGGATTGGGTTCTTGGTATGGAAGTAATTCTAGGCACTGGCGAAATTATAAATACAGGAAGGAAGTTAAGAAAGTGTGTTAGTGGATACGATATTAACTCTCTGATTGTGGGAAGTGAAGGGACATTAGGAATCGTAACTAAAGCTCTGTTAAAAGTAACAACACTTCCTGAATTTTTTTTGAGTGCTGTTGCATTTTTCTCTTCATTGAAAGAAGCAGGAGAGTGTATCTACGAAGTTATTAGAAGAGGAATAGGCCCTACAGCGGGAGAGATAATCGATAAAATTTCACTTGAAGCAGTTAGCAGATTCGTTGGTCTTGACTATCCTGAAGAGTGCGAAGCAATGGTACTTTTTGAGGTTGATGGAGATAAAGAAGAAGTTGAAAAAAAACTGAATGCTATTAGATCCATTTTTGAAGAAAAGAATGCTATCGAACATAAAGTTGCTTATACACCAGAGGAAAATATCTCTGTTTGGGCAGCACGCAAAGCTGCATACCCTGCTTACTTCACCATTAAACCTGGCCAAGTAACTGAAGATATAACAGTACCATTGGACAAGTTCACTGAAATGATCGAAAAAATTTTTGAAGTCATGAAAAAGTACGATGTAACTATTCCGATGCTCGGGCATTGTGCAGATGGAGGAATACATCCATGCATAGTCTATGACCCACGAGACAAGGATGAAACTGAAAGAGCTCATAAGGCTGCACATGAAATAATGGATATAGCATTAGAATTAGATGGTACAGTTACAGGGGAACATGGAATCGGAGAATTAAAACGAAACTGGCTTCTAGACGAGTGGGGGCCTGTTTTAGTAAGACTTTTAAAAGAGATTAAAAAGATTTTCGATCCTAATGGTATTCTCAATCCCGGAAAAATTTTTCCACCAGAGGAAGAAGAGAAATCTAGTCAGACTGATTTCATAATCAAATAAGATACATGGAGGAGGATTTCTTGGAAGTAGAGATCCCTAAAGATATGGAAGACCAAATTCTCAAATGTTCTCATTGTGGTTTTTGCCGTGTTCTTTGTCCAACTTTTGAGTTTACGAAAAATGAGAGCTATAACACAAGAGGGCGAGTTATGATTGCAAAAGCACTATTTTCAGGGGAAATCGAACCAACAAATTCGATCCTTCAAAGGATCTACTCTTGCTCTCTTTGTAAAATCTGTGACTTAACATGTCCAGCGAAAGTCGATCTCAATAAAATTCTAAAATACTTTCGTGTAGTCCTCTCTGAAAAAGGACTTGGCCCTCTAGAAGAGCAAAAACAGCTAACAAACACAATATTGGAAAATGGAAACGCTTATGCCAAACCAATTGAATACTCCTCATCACCGATCTTTCACGAAATTTCAGATTTAACAAAAGAAGACTCAGATACCCTATTCTATATGGGGTGCATGCAGTCGAATTATTATCCAGAGATAGCTAAATTGGAGGTAAAGTTACTTTCAAAGTTTGAAGATTTTAACATGCTGAAGAAATCCGATCACTGTTGTGCAGGATATGTGAATCTTCTTGGAATGCCAAAAGAATTTGAAGATATGAAATCTGAAAATGAAAAACTCTTCGAGAGTGTGGGAATCAAAAGAATAATAACAGCATGTCCAACATGTTACAGCACTTTCAAAGATAACTATTCTGGCTTTGAAACCATTCATAGCCTAGAAATCTTCAAAGATGCTATTGATAACAAAAGGTTTGAAATCAATAATCGATTAAACGCTACTGTGACTTACCACGATCCATGTCATATTGGTCGATATGCCAACATATACGATGCACCACGAATTATTTTGGAAAATCTTCCTGGCATTCGTTTCATAGAATTAGATCGGTCAAAAGAAAGGTCCCGTTGCTGTGGAGGGGTCATCAGATTACCCTTTTTCGAATTTCGAGACAAAATGTCCGAAGCAACTCTTCAAGAAGCAATAGACATTGGTGCTGAATACTTGGTAACAGCATGCCCTCAGTGTTTCTATAACTTTTCAACGATTGCTGTTGGATATGACATCAAAGTAATTGATATCAATGAACTACTGGGCTATTATACAGGGATAGTTGAAAGTATCCCGTTATACGCACTCGACTGATGACCTCAACTGAACAAATATAATAAACTAATTGAATAGAGCAGCAGATTTATTTCCGAAGAATTTAGGGACGTTTTTTTTATGTTCAATTATAAAAGAAAGTCTGATAAAAACCTTGAATGCATTAGTATGAAGCTGCTGCTCATCGTTTAGTATTTTTTTATTTTTCTTTATTTCTGATTAGAGATTGTGATGTTTCCTAGAACATATGGTTCATTGAAGTGTCATGCAAAAAAACTGGCGTGTAGAAAAAAAATGGGGGAGGAAAGGAAGATCAGGAGCCATATTCATTCAGCGAAAAGGATCTCAGGCAAATACAGGATCATGGAAGCGTAATGATGAATTCACAGTATGGGGCGCCTTTCTTTAAAGTCTTTGTGACCTCCCATTTTGCCTCAGGGCCAAGGCAAGCTTCCACAATTCCCTTTTGACATGCCCAACAGCACCATTCGCAGAGATCAGGGTAGTCCACCATTGCCTTGTGATAAGTGC
>JAECRX010000101.1 GCA_016292335.1 Candidatus Sifarchaeum subterraneum
ACATCCACTTGTGTCTGGACTGAAGTTCCAAAATAATAACTTTGGTTAAGAATTACCGCGCGAATGACGTAAACAAAGTTTCCTGGAGTATTAGGGATCTGGTAATCAAGATTACAAACACCTGTCGAATTCGTTGTATTTGTTCCGATTACTGTTTCATTTGACCTAAATTCAACGGAAATTCCACTAATGTTCTGTTGTGTTTCATCGAAAACTCTAACATAGATCGTGAAGTTTTCTCCAGGAATCGTTTGATTTTTCATCGACAATTCCGCTGAAAGTTGACCATAAACATCAAAAGTTACTACAGTGGATATTGGGTGCCCATCCACAGTTGTATTTGCCTTAATCTCGTGGGTTCCTAATGAGCTATTTACTGGAATTACATCGTCAATCTCAATTTTTCCGCTTTCATTTGTTTGAAAAGTTCCAATAGTCCTGAAATCAGTTTCATCATTGATTATCACATCTTTATTGCCAATTTTAGTTCCATTAGTGTATTCCAATGAAATTGTATAATGCGTGATATTATTTCGAAAATAAATAGACTGATCTACATTCATATTAAAATAAACGTTGAATACATCAATATCCGTTGAATTGGATGAGGAAAAATAATGATTAGAACCAGAATCTTGCTCAGGTAATACAACAGTTATATTGTGAAGTCCATTGACTGAATCGCTTGGAATTGTATAGTCCACTTCTCCATAGCAAGGTGAAGAGGACCATGGGGGTATTGTTGTTTTTTCAGTTTCATTTAAAGCAGCAGGATCTGTTTTATCCATAAAGGTAACATTAGCAGAAACAGCTAGATCAACATATCCGTGATCAATCTCATATTGATAACAATGAACCCAGATTTTTACTGTTTCTCCAAAGGCTACCGAAGTTGTATTTGTAAAAATATCAACGCGCGTATAAAAAGAAGGTGGATCTGCAAGTACTTCGATTGGCCCCATAGGGGATTGTGGGAATGTGAAAAAAATAAGAGGGACTATCAAAAAAATGATTATTAGTTTATTTCTAGCTACTGGAATCCTCTTCACCTTCAATAACGCCGCTTTTTTTTCTCAAAAGGGGGTAGGTTCCAATTTTGTTTATAAAAGGGTGAAAAAGAGGATAGTATCAAAAATTAGTATATAATGTATTTTTTGAACTTTAAAGGGCAAAAATGCTTTTCTTCAAGAGAAGGGCTCTAATTTGGCATATCTTTATACGTAATTTCGAGTTGCTAATAATTTGGAAATACACATGCTAGTACGTAAAGGCGGCGTCTGAGGTTTAGAAAATTTTATAAAGGGGTTTCTCTAAGAATTCATAATTCAGCCGAATTTATGCGAGTCACGAATAAATGTTTGATTAATTATTCGTTTCCCAATAGATTTGGTTGGAAAGTTAAAAACAGGGGGTCAAGATGACACTTAAAAAGTGGAACTTGTGGAACTATAAGGGTTTTGAAATAGAGGAAAGTTCAAAGCCGGGTACGGACAAATTTCAATATTTTTTCAGATTAAAGGAAGCTGATACAAGAAAGTGTACTTACTGCATATGGATAACAGCTGATGTTGTTAATGCGAAATCCAATAAAGCTTCAATGCATGAAAAATTCGAGGACGTCATTGAGTCGGATAGGGAGATATGGGTTAAATGGGTAAAAAACAAGATCGATCAGGGAATTTTCAGTGATTTTGCTCTTGAATTCAGTGCTTCGGGTGAAAATGAAATCAACCTTTCAGAAGCTGGCGAAAAAATCGAATTTTAGGATGCTAAATTCTTCATTTTTCCTTTTATTTTTTTAACATAACATGCTGAATTCTTTATAGGTTTCTCTTATGCTTAACGGTCTGCTGGATCAAAATTGTGCTTCAATGAAAGCAGAATCGTTGATGAAAAAAAAGCTAATTAATTTTTCTTAAGTTTCCCGATAGATTTGGTTGGAAAGTCTAATAGTACAAGGAGGTGTGGCTCTTGAAAGGAAGGAAGGTGTCTGATTCGCGCACCATCATGACGCAAACCGTTTTTCCTAACGATGTGAACAACCACGGCACGTTATACGGTGGTCGGCTGCTGTACTGGATAGATGCCCTTGGTGGTATAGTGGCAGAAAGGCATTGTCGAAAAACCGTTGTTACCGCGTCGATCGATTCGCTAAACTTCCTCAATCCCATTCGCCAAAGAGACATCGTTATCATCGAGGCTTGGATTAACTATGCAGGCAGGACTTCGATGGAAATCGAGGTTCGAGTAACTTCCGAAAACCCAATGACGGGGGAGAAAACCAAGACTTGCCGCGCATTCTTGACGTACGTGGCAATCGATGAAGATGGAAAATCATGTGAAGTTCCGCCGCTCATTGTGGAAACCGACGAGGAGAGGAAGCGCATGGAATTAGCAAAGCAGAGAAGAGAGGTAAGACTAAGGGACCTTAGGCTTAGACCACTCGAATGGTAGTTGGTCTTTGACGACAAACATTAGGGTCAATGCAAGAGACGAGGATAACAACTAAACGTCATTATAATGGCATTTTCGGTTGATTTTCTAATTTACTCGTGTAGCACTTTCTTTCTCTCTTTTCTTACGTAAAAAGAAAATAATATATTTATTTAAGTTAAACAGCTGATCGTAATTAGGTAGTCTGCAATTCCGAACAGGAAAGGTGAGTTGGTCCATATACAAATATAAAAAATGATAGCCCAAATAATAATCATTATACTAAGAGGTAGATGTCTAAGGTGTGGTAGATGTCTAAGAGCGGCACCCGACCAGATAATACTCAAAGACTGCTGTCTATCTGTGGTATTATTGCCCCTATCTTATATACAATCGTGGTGATCACCCTAGGTCTCCTTCGACCTGGCTACAATCATGTCACACAATTCATGAGCGAACTTGGAGAGACAGGCGGTTCAAATGCCATAATCATGAATACAGCAGGATTTGCTTTGCTGGGCATACTGATGATCGCCTTTGCCTTCGGACTCCACCGTGGCATAAGCGAAGGTAAGGGCTCGAAAATTGGTCCCGCCTTGATAGCTATTTCCGGTGTCGCGGTGGTGGGAGCAGGAATCTTTCCGTGCGATCCTGGCTGCGTGAACGAATCATTCACTGGTATGATGCACAGCGTGAGTGCCACGATTCCTGGAGTTGGGATGGCCCTTGCACCGTTTTTCATTGCCGAACGATTCAAGAACGACCGTCGATGGGAGAGCTATCGATTGTACACCATGGCAACTGGCGTGGTGACGGCATTTCTTGGGCTGGGGCTTCTCTTCGTTACGATAGAGGGATGGATGGGAGCGTTACAAAGAATCTCAATGGGGGTACCGCTCCTTTGGATAGAAATCATGGCGATCCGGCTATTACGTCTATCATAAATATGGTGTAGGAATTCTCTTCAGCAAGCTTTCTTCATTAGTTCACCTTTCCAATTATTGGATTATTAATTTCATAACAAAGCCAATAAATATAAGACGTATAAATTAGTTTCCCGATACATTGGTTGGAAAGTAAAAAGCACATACATATGGTCTATTATTGGAATATTCTCTTTATTGAATGCTTTTCTGCAAAAAATTTTGAGGGGATGCCGAATCACTTCTTGGTTTTGCCTATTGGGCAACTGGTCACGCAGTTGAAGCAGTCATAGAGCATTCCTGTTGTCAATACTTGTAATATCTTCCAAACCTCAGGGTTTCTTGCGAATTCTCGAATTTCTTTCCAGCTAGCGTTCCTTTCCATGAGTTCATCTATAGTAGCTACTACTCCTGGAATGAAGTACTTGAGAATGTTTTTTGCGCATTTAAATACGTTCACTTCTCCATGCGTGGAAATAGCTCCCACGGGACAAGCTTTAACGCATATTGCACAGTCTTCTCTCTTACATAAATTTTCCTTAAACGGTTCATTCGGAGTTAGATCCGCATTGGTTATCAGGGCTCCCAATCTAACTCTTGGTCCATATTCGGGTGTTATTAAAAGTCTGTTTAAACCTATTTCTCCCAAACCTGCGCAATGAGCTGCGTGTCTTAGAGAGACCTCTCCAATTAATCCAGAAGTTTCCTTCTTCATGTCCATGGGAAGATAGACTGGTATGGAAACCGCTTTAAATCCCTTCCTAGTCAAAAATTTGGATAAACCGTAGAGAATACTATCGATCTCATGATAAAGCTGGTGCACATTGTACTGTATCATCTGAAGATTTTCGGAATCTAAGACTGGTTCGAACTGCTCCATTGCGATGACTACAAGTGCTCTTGCATCCGGCATTATCTCAAAAAGGTTCCCTCTACCTTCAACCATCTTCTCCGCTGAGCAAACTCCAACAAGATCAGCATTCATTTCAAGTGCTAATTTCTTAACTTCATCTGCAAGAAACATATCGGGTCACCATATTCTCTGAATAAAAAGATGTAGTATAAAATTATCAACCATACAAGAGATGATTGATAAAAATAGGTATCTATTCTAATAAGTTTCCCGATAGATTTGATTGGAAAGTTAAGACTGATTAAACGTTTAAAAACTGCAATTCACTGACAAAGGTTTTCGATGGTTTTAAATATTAATTAGTTATCTATGTAGCTATATGCGTGGGGGATGAACACACATTGTCAAAAATTGTTGATGAAGGATTGAAGAAAATAGGCATAACAATTTCTAAGCCAGCTCTGGCTATTATCTGCATAATCTTCGGTGTAATCGTAATAGTTTGGAGGGAATCTTTAAACATAATAGTTGGCTTATTTCTCATAATCGAAGGTATTTTGCTATTAACCGACTATTTGGAAATCACAAAAAAACAGTAACCACCGTTTCCACCATCCTAAAATTTATCTATCCTTTATTTTCCTTTATTCGGTCAGCGATTCCAATTAGGCAAAGGTATGGTTAATTGCCGAAAACTGAGATTCAGAATCTTTTAGTAGTTGGCATTGATGCAGTTTCTATTCTAACTCTGCAAAAAAAGCAGTTTACAAAATTTATGTAGCAGATTATTTTGGTGATATAGACCTTCGACGTGTCTGTTCTGGATGTAAAGCGATAATTGAATAGCTTAATTATCTCGAAAAAAATTAAATTATTAAACATTTAAACATAACTACGGATACTATTTTCTAAAATACTCAGTCGTAAGATGTTATGATTGGTTCCCCGATAGATTTGGTTGTAAAGAAAAAGGTTTTTGTAATTATTGATATGGATAAAAGATATTGGTGGATAGAGGCAGGAGAATAGTTTTATTTCATCTATACTCTTTGATATTACTTTCCATGCTCCTTAGATAATCAGA
>JAECRX010000102.1 GCA_016292335.1 Candidatus Sifarchaeum subterraneum
CGTTCTCGCATGGCTGGCATCACTCGCAAACGTGGTCGACATAAACTTGGAAGAGGCTGCTATGGCGAAGTACAATCAAAAATGTCCAAAATGTAAGCAAGTACCTTGCGAATGCACCAGAAGCTTGCAACCCTAAGGCCTCCTTATGCCAAAGTCTTGCGCGCGCAGCTTTAGCAAAAACTAATGTATTAGCAAGTGTTATCATCAAAAATAAAGAGGCAGATCAATATGGCAGGTCTTTCAGCTTCTGACAAATTGCGGTATTGGATCACAGTTCGAGGAACAATCCAAAAGTTTGATGATATTCTCACTAAACTTAGTTTTCAAGGCTTAACTCTTCTTGCTGGTGCCCTATCTGTGACAGGTTATCTTTTCCTACAACGTCTCATGCTGATTGCAATGCTGGTCTCAGGCGGTATCATTCTAGTGGGCATAACCCTTGCATTCCATACTTGGCTTTATTTCCGGCTATTGGAGAAAGCTGTAGAGACTGCTATACAAATCGAAGATGAGATGTTTCCTAGTGCACCTCGTGAAGTGAAACTTACTGCAAATCTGAAAAAAGTGCCAGGAAAGAAATCATTTCCTATATTAATATTTGTTCATGTAGCCATAATAATAATTGCAGCTATTTTATTGATAGCAGGTATCTCGCAATCCATACCTAACGTTCCTAACTAAGAACTCCACCTTACTCTTCTCTTTTTCGAAATGATTTAGAGAATCAGCAAGTGCTGGCGAAGGTCTAATTTCAAAGAACCCGCGGATCACGCTTCGATTCCATGCAGTTGGTGATAATGAAACTAACTCTTTTAGGCAAATCAGTTTTGTGTCAGTATAATTTTGCGCTCTTACACCTTCATATATAGTCCATTTAACTAACGAAGTCAAAGTCTCATACATGTCCATTTTCTCGTTTATCCAAGGGCATTCCTTTCGAAGCACATCTATTCGCTTTAATCGAGCAAGTTGCAATTGACCATATGTTACGGCAAGATATCCATTTTTTATGATCTTAACGGTCAGGGGAAGCGTGAACATGCAAGACCCGCAAGGATCCAAGTCTACAAAATCGAAACGGTGCCCTAAAACATAAAGTAGACTTGCAAGTTTTTCCACATCTCCACGAACACAAACTATGTTTTTTTTAAGGCTTTTTATTTGAATTAATCTCAAGTCTCTGATTTTATGGTCATACACAATTTTCCCTTGTGTCGATTGAAGAACGTTCTCAACTAATTCCTCGAAACGTGTTCCGTTAAGTTCGCATGCATATGCTTCTCTAGAAAATGAAAGGTATGAGATGAAACTATCACCGGCACCAGCATAACCGTCCAAAACTTTAAGAGGTCTTCTTTTATGGAAGAAAGCATATTTAATCCAACCCTTGTTCATTCTTTCTTTTAGCTCCCTATGGGTATTATTATACAATCGCAGTTTTTTTCTCAGTTTTCTTAGTTTATTTTTTATGGATGCCATGGTTCTGTGTGGAAAATACTCCTCAAGAATATCTTTGTACGTGAAATTTCTCCCCGCAAGCTGAAGAAGAAGCTTTTCCTCGTCTTCGTCCCATGGAAGTCGAGTGAATGCCTTCCTTCTTTCATAGACCACAAAGACCACCTCTTATAAGAGAGGTTTTCAGGATTCACTTAATAAATTCTAGCAAAGTTCCTTTCCTTTCATGTTGAGCGAGTTCCTTCTTGAGCAAGATCGCCTCAATTTCGGGTATTTCAAATTGGTAGCCTTGTTGCTTAGAGACTTTAATAACTCTTTTTGGACTAGCTAAATTCATTGTAAAATTCTTCAGTTCCTCGAATGTCAATGGCACTGAGATTAATTCAGTTTCTTCGTGAATAGAGTAAGCAGCTCTTATGTATCCGTTTTTTCGGAGGATGACTTTGTCTAGTACTAGTTGATTTACGGCTTTCTCTTTTGCCATAGTAGATGTTATTGGTAAACTCATTGGAATGAATTGATAGAAGAGGTTTCTGTACTCTGACCGTTGTAGCCGATGCTCTAACTTGTCTCTTAAGAAATTGAGGATTTTTCTACAATAAAGATAAACCTTCTCGCCTTTCGGCACATTTGTTATATGACACATAAAATGGAAACCTGCTTCACCTGAGAATTTTATGGCAGGAAGTATTTGATATCCTTCTAAGACTTCGTACAGCTGGACAGCAGCAATTTTAGCCAAATCTAAGGGCAGATTATGCTGGTCCACATCTATAACAAAGTCGACTTTTCCATCGACTCGGGCAATGGACCCGTACAAATCTGCGATATTTTGTTTAGCCCAATACATCAATCCAGATTTCTCTCTAATACGTATAGGCCTATTTCGTTCATAAAAACGAGGGATAAGCCGATTTCCCTGTTTAATTCTTAAGAACACGTTGCGTGGCTCAAGAAATTTAATTAAACAATCAGCCATCTCATCATAATACGAGATTATGTCCACCTTAACCACACTCACTCTTAAGTAATCAATAGATTAATTTATAAAATGATGACCATGGACATTTTTCTAATAATAATTTTACTGATTGGAACGATTATGCTCACGGCATATTCAGTTTATGGAGTGTTTGTGAAACCCAGAGTGATGGGAATCTTGGAATGCCACACATATCACAATACGAAGGAAATTAAAGCATCTCTTGAAGCTTATAAGGAAGGCAAAATTATCAAAAAAGCTAAAACACCTTGTTCACTTAGTTTAAAACCAGGTTCATATCTAGTAAAGGTGATATATTTGTCAGAGATTCTGGAGAGAGATGTCGAGATAAAGGTGGGAAGGAAAGCGCTAATCGAGTTCAAGTTACCTGGAGGCAGATTAGAATGCCATGTATATCAAAATTCGAAAGAGATTTCTGCAATTGTTGAAATTTACAGAAAAGAGACAGAAGAGCTAATAGCGAAAAGGACTACCCCCTTTACGATTGATTTGGAAGTTGGAGAATACAGCCTTAAAGCCACATACACTCCTCAAAAGCTTGAAGCTGAGGTCAAGAAGGACGTTGCCTAGTTTAATTCAGACGATAGACGTGGAGATTAAGGCGAAAACAACTACAAGGATAATCTTTCCTTTCAAAATACTGAAAAAACCATCTATTAAGGTAATTTTACGCCCACACATAACCAAAAATATATTTGATGTTGTTAAACGTTCGCAAAAAGAACTGTGCTTTATTTCGCCTTTTATTACATATTCGCCGATGAAAAACGTGCTAAACCATGTTCAAGATCATGTTCTAGTTAAAGTTATTGCAGGAACGAAAAGTGCATACGCCGCGGTGGTTAACGCATCTAAGGATTCAGGTAAAAAAGTGCTAATCAAGTACAGGGGTCAGGTGCACTGCAAAATGTTAACCAGTGATAACGAATGTCTCATTTCCTCATTTAATATTACTCAAGCAGGGCTAGAGAAACAAGCGGAAGTTGGAATCTTAACAAATGATCCGAATATAGTCAGTAGCGTGAAAGATTATTTCAATCGGTTTTGGAACAGCGAACATGAATACAAAGAAGAATACTATAGCGGGAAAATTGAATTAGATACGCATACCCAAACAGTATTCGTATCCAGTGTCACGAACTTACCGTATTTAATCTTTGACCTCTTAAAGCAAGCTAAAAAAGAGGTAATGATTGTCAGTCCGTTTTTGGATTACGAAGCAGTTAAAAAGATAACGGACTGTATAAACAGGGGCGTGCAGATTAACGCCATAGTAAAGGTAGATGAAAGAGCTTGGGAAGAAGGTAGATCCGATCCTTGGGGAATAGATTTACTTGTAGATCGATGTAAAGAAGTTTGGGAGAAACCTGATCTTCACGCAAAAATCTTCATAGTTGATAATTCATGTGCCATCATATCATCAATGAATATTACTCACGTCGGATTGGGGAGCAATTTCGAAGCTGGCTTATACACAAAAGATCTGGATGTGATCAACGCTCTTAACACGTTTATCGCGTCACTAAAAGTTAAACCCATTGATGAATGGAAGCTAGAAAGGAAAATCAGAACTTACTTAGAGGCTATGAGATCAACAGAGGTGAGATTTCAGGACGAAGGAGACCGCTATTCTGATGAAAAAGAATTAGAATCAACGTGCGGCATAAAAGTGGAGATAGAAAAGGATTTCGCATATCCAATTCACTCTGGCTATGATATCAAATTAGAACCGCCTCCTCGAAGGATCAGAGTAATAAGGAGGAAAATTAAGAAATCCAGACCAGCTGACCAAGTTTTCAGACCTAAACCAGTTGATCTGGTTGTGATTGAGGACGCCCTTATATTAGGTGCGTTGCTTTGTAATCGTCACTGTAAACTAGATGACTTGATCAGAATTGTTGAGGAAAAGGTTTCACCTGCCTTTTGTTACTTTCCTTTCAAAATACAGTTTCCGATTGGTCTTAGAGGTAAAAATTGGTCTGACTCTGATATACTAAGAGCATGTTTGAAATTCCTTAGTGAAAGGGGTCGGCATGGCATTAGACTTATCTATAGAAAAAATGAAGTTCATCTAGAGGCCCAAGAGGAATATGTTAAAGAATTTATCAAGAAATACAAGTCTACATTTTCAACTTTGAAGTTGTGTTAATCTTTCGAAGAAACTCTTAGGTTTTTCATGGGCGCATTTGGCCCATGGCACCTTTACCTCTATCCATGGAACTCTTGAGTTTTCGGGCGAGTTAATTAACGCATATCCTGGATCAAAGGCTGTGACACGAGGCCTGAACTCACGGGGTATACCAGCAACCTTTGCATCCTCTTCCGACAATCGAAAAGAGATTATGGTTCCTGCTAAATCATGAACAATAGTATTAAGATCCTTAGGTTTGTGCGTAGAAGTAATAAGATCGATATCATATTTTCTTCCCTGCCTTGCTATATTGGCAAAAACGTCTGAGACCAAGGTTGCGTACCCTACTGTTCCTGCCTTCCTAGGGACTACGTCATGTGCTTCATCTATAATGATGGAAGTTTTGGGGACAATTTGTCTTTTGCTCAAGATTATGTAGGGAATGTGAAGCTCATATCTTGCCCTCAAATATCCACTTAAGTGTGATAGGTAGAAAACGGTTATTTGCCCTTCTTTCACAAAATTCTCTATCTCTGGCTCTTTATAGCCTGGGACGTCGAATATTTTGAGATTCGCTAATGATCTAAGTTGACCCATCATGTTCTCATACGACATCGCATGCATAGTAACTTCTTCTCCGTCTCCTACCCACTTCATATAGCCTCCTCTAGTAGTTGTTTTCTTTTTTTCTATGGTCTGAATGAAATGCTCGATGCGAAGTTTCCTGAAGAGATCAAATAGTCTCATCAAACCATCTCTTGCTCTGTCGGTCA